>JAPHUI010000296.1 GCA_026193755.1 Ignavibacteriaceae bacterium
AGAATCTTAACCTAAAAAGTGTTAAATTTCAAAAAATTAAAAAGAAGTTTATATGCACATCTGCATTTTTGAGGACGAACAATACCTTAATTTTGAACCGCTTATTTATTCAAGACCGGTTTATGATTTAGTTTGTGGGATAAGTACTCTTAAAGAGAAAATAATCAGAGCTTTTCCCAAGGAAAAATTCGTTCTGAAATGCCGACTCTATCTTGAATCCTTTATAAGGGAAGAGAATCGAAAGTACAAAGTAAATCAATTCGACCACGACGATTATTTATTTATTAATGGAAGAATCATTGCTCCTGCAAACCTGAAAAACATCTTAGAAGTTAAATCAAACGAAGAAAAGGTATTTGTCTCAAAAGGAATTGTTGCTGCAGTACAACTTTCCCGAAAAAGAATCGAAGCTCTGGGATTAGATAAAACTGAAGTTATCGACACAAAATTGTTCAGTGATTTGCCAGCTGTAGAAGTTGATGTTGAGTGTGCAAATTATTTATGGGATCTTGTTTACCTGAACGGAAAAGAGATTCAGAATGATTTTAAGATTTATGCAAAAAATAAATCTTCTGCAAACAAGAAATATGCAGGAGTGAATTTTGTAAACCGTAAGAATATTTTCATCGGCAAAGAAGTTGAGATTAAGCCCGGTGTTGTCCTGGATGCTTCAACTGGACCAATACATATTGAAAACAACGTAACAATATTCCCGAATGCGGTAATTCAGGGACCAATATATATCGGCGAATCAGCAAAAATAAAAAGCTGCGCAACTATCTATCCCAATGTTAGCATCGGAAAAGTTTGCAAGATAGGTGGAGAGGTTGAAGATACAATCATTCATCCATACACAAATAAGCAGCATTCCGGATTTTTAGGGCATTCATACCTGGGAAGCTGGATAAATATTGGCGCTGATACAAACAACAGTGATCTTCAGAATAATTACGGCTCCATTAAAGTCCAGGTAAACGGGAAACACATAGATTCAGGCAAACAGTTTGTTGGATTAATAATGGGTGACCATTCAAAGACAGCAATAAATACCATGTTCAATACAGGTACTGTAGTTGGCTTTTCGAGTAATGTATTTGGTGCAGGCTTTCCTCCAAAATATATTCCTTCATTTGGTTGGGGAGGGAGTGAATCAATGAAAGAATATAAACTTTCCAAAGCCGTAGAAACCGCAAAAGCTGTATTTGCAAGAAGAAATAAAAATTTTAGTAAAGAAGATGAAGATCTTTTTGAAACTATATTTAATATAACAAGTGAAGATAGAAGCAAGAGAGGTTACTAATGGATCAGGAAACGAACTCTCCGGAGATGACGGTTGATTCGCACGTTGTAAAAGATTTGTATCATGGTGTGCGAGGACTCGCAATTAAAATTCTAAACAGAATTGATAGGACTGATGCCTACCTGGAACGAATGCTTGATAACGAAATGAAAAGCACAGAACTGAGTGGACCAGATAAAGCATTGCTTTATGAAATTGTTCACGGTGTTGTCAGGTGGCAGGGGAGGCTTGATTGGATTTTAAATGGTTTTTACAAAGGGACTTTCTCAAAAGCAATTCCAAATTTAAAAAATGCCCTTCGAGTTGCACTTTATCAGATATTATTTTTGGATAGGGTACCTGATTATGCTGCGGTTAATGAAGTAGTAGAATTTGTCAAAAAACTGCAGGGACAGAAACCGGCAGATTTAGTCAATGCTGTTCTAAGAAATATTATAAGGAGTAAAAATGCAATAAGGTATCCGGAACCCGATCAGGATTTAGTCGGTTACCTGGCTGCTTATTACTCACATCCATCCTGGATGGTAAAAAGGTACGTGGCAAGATTTGGAAGAGAGGCCACAGAGAAACTTTTAATTTTTAATAATGAAAAACCTTATTTAACACTTAGAATAAATGCATTAAAGACTAAACCGGATGAGTTCAAAACTTTACTTGAAAGTGTGAATTTAAAATACCGTCAGGGTTCTTTTCTTCCTGAGTTCTTTAAACTACTTAATCTAACTAACATAACTGCCTGGGAATATTATGGCAAAGGTTATTTTAATATTCAGGATGAAAGTGCAGGGCTTGCCTGCAGATTGTTAGATGTTCAGGAAGGTTTACGTGTTCTTGATATGTGCGCTGCGCCGGGTGGTAAAACGGCTTATATTGCTGCACTAATGCACTCGAGAGGAGAAGTTGTTGCATTAGATCGATTCGAAAGTAGGCTTAAGTTGTTACAAAAAAATATGGACAGACTTGATGTGGATTGTGTAAGAACTACTGTTGCAGACGCTCTTGAGTATAAAAGTTTGCCCTTTGACAGGGTGCTTGTTGATGTTCCCTGCTCTGGTAGTGGTACCCTCTCTAAAAAGCCAGATATAAAATGGAAGAAGGATATTTTTGATATCCGAAACCTGAACGTACTCCAGTTAAAGCTCATTGCTAAAGCTGCAGATTTGGTGAAGCCGGGCGGAATAGTTGTTTACAGTACCTGTTCAATTGAGCCGGAAGAAAACCTTGAAATTGTGAAAAAATTCATTGAAGAAAATCCAAACTTCAGGTTGGAAAGTGCAAAAGGAAAGTTCCCCGATGAAATAATTGATGAGAATGGATGTATTCAGACTTTGCCACACATTCATAAGATGGATGG
>JAPHUI010000119.1 GCA_026193755.1 Ignavibacteriaceae bacterium
CGATCCACAATGGGTTGAATCAAACATTCTTGTACAAGTTGAAAACGAGAACATTCATAATTCTTACCCGGATCACTTTTCACTTTCGCAAAACTATCCGAATCCATTCAACCCAGTCACAACTATTGAATTCTCGTTACCTGAAGATGTAAATAATTTAAGGCTTTCAGTATACAATTCACTCGGAGAAAAGGTAGCTGACTTGGTAAACATATCCTTGCATGCAGGAAAATATAGCTATAAATGGGAAGCTAAAAATTTAGCTTCAGGTATTTATTTCTACGAGTTAAGAACTGATAAATTTGTTTCAGCAAAAAAGATGATCCTCCTTCGTTAGAATAGTCAGTTAATCGTGCGATTGCAGAAGATAAATGTTGATGAAGTAAAACGAAAAAATCAATTTTTAATTCAAACCCCCTGTACATTTTAGCTATTCTGGCGGCAAGCAGGTTAATAGGGATTTTTAATAGTCAATTACCAAAAATATATTTTATTATAAGCTTTAATGTATATTCAGATTAACGATGTTGAAGATTTAGAAAATTTAAATAATAATATTAAACATAAGGAAGCGAGTTAATGGAAGTGTTAAAAATGGGTTCCAAAGGAACGAGGGTTAAAGATCTTCAAAAAAGATTAAAAGGACTAGGATTTAATCCAGGAGCAATTGATGGTGATTTTGGCCCTGCTGTTCAGGCTGCACTAATAGTATTCCAAAAGAGTAAAGGATTATTAGCAGATGGAATTGCCGGACCAAGGACTTTTGCCGCTCTTGGACTAGCAAAAAGTTCAAAGCTTCCTTCAGTTGTAAATAAAGTTACAGCCACACTAGTTTCAAAAATGTTTCCATTTGCACCTGTTGATAATATAAAAAAATATCTACCGTCTGTTTTAAAGGCACTGGAAGATGAAGAACTGGGAGATAAAAACATGGTGCTAATGGCGCTGGCAACAATCCGGGCAGAAACAGGGCGATTCTTACCAATAGACGAAGGCAAATCGAAGTATAACACTTCGCCGGGCGGTCATCCTTTTGATCTGTACGACAACCGAACTGATTTGGGTAACAAAGGTGAAGGCGATGGAGATAAATTTAAGGGACGTGGATTTATACAACTTACCGGCAGGTCAAATTATACCAAGTTCAGTAAAGCGCTTGGCTTAGGTACTCAACTAGTTAAAAATCCTGATATGGCAAATGATCCTGATATCGCAGCGAAGATTCTTGCACTTTTTCTTAAAGATAAAGAAGGAAGAATAAAAGAAGCTTTGTTAGACAATGATCTTAGATTAGCGAGAAAATTAGTAAATGGTGGGAGTCATGGACTTGACGATTTTAAAGATGCCTTTAATATTGGTAACAGTCTGATAGCCTGAAAAAATTTCTATCTCTATTTACATCGTGAACATATTTTTATTCGCTTTGCATAAATTATTAATGATGTAATACCGCTCGGACAATTTTTAATCTACAGTTAAATGAAGATGACTCCTACAACGTCTATCGGGATTGTTGGCGTTCCAGGAATTTTATGAATTCTAAATTGGATGTATTTTCAGTTGGTCCTTTAGAATGATAAAATAAAATTGAGTAAAGGGATTAACTTAGTGATGTGTTGATAATTGTGTTTAAGGGAATAATGTTACAACTATGCGGCTTCATTTTGGATTGCATTCTGAAATTGTGCGCTTCTACACTTTCGATAAGCAAACAAATAAGTGTCTGATATAAGGATTTAAAAAGAACGTTAACCATTTTTTAATTACCCAACTAGCGGTTCGAATCCGTTCACCAGCTCTTAAAAACCTCGATAATGAAATGTTTTCAGGTTTTTTTATTTTCTACGGTTTTAATAATCCTGCTGATTGTGAATTGACTTTGTACCGACTAACCCGAAACAACCTAAATTGGTTTTGAATGAATATCGCCTATTTAATTGCATTACTAATTTAAGATTAATAAAATGAGATATCCAATCCTATCAGATCGAATTGTTCAAAAACTTTAACAACACCACCACACTTTACTTAGGTATATTTTTCAAAAAAATAATTGCTTGCCAATCATCAAGCATTACTTGCTATTGACAAATAATATTTGCACATTATTACTAATAAATTTTCTCTACTCCGAGAGTGTTAGATTTTCTGAGTCGAGTTACTGAATAATCTCCAGCGAGAACAAACCGAATACTCTCCCGAAGCAGTAGATCAAATTATTAATGCTTGGACTTTTCTAGCGTTAATATATTGAATTTAGTTTCATCAGGTATTTGAAGGAGGACTATGATGAACTTCTTAGATAACTTTCTTCTAACCACTCTTTTAACATTAGCCACAACTTTTTTTGGTCTTTTCATTGTCGTTCAAGAATTATATAAATACCTAATAGATCACAAAGCAAGTATACCAGCAGTTTCACCAAGTGTTTCCTGGATATCCGTGGTTTGCAAATTTTTTAAAGTTGATGGAAAATTATTCAACTTAAACTGCAATTAATTTAATTAATAAAAGAAAATGGAATAAAAGATGAGTAAAAATATCATTGTTTGTTGCGATGGTACTGGGAATGAATTTGGAGATAGAAATACCAATGTAGTTAAACTATTCGAGATTATAGACAAGATTCCAGACAAACAAATTGCCTATTACGATCCCGGAGTTGGTACATTCAGTGCACCAGGTGCCATAACAAAAACTCAAAAATTTATTACGAAATTATTTGGGCTGGCTTTTGGTTATGGGATAACTAAAAATATTGAAGACGCGTACGAATATTTGATGGATAAATATGAAGAAAATGATTATGTATATTTATTTGGATTTAGCCGGGGTGCTTTTACGGTACGCGCTCTTGCTGGCATGTTATATAAATGTGGATTACTTGAAAAGGGAAGTAATAATTTAATTCCGTACGCAACCAGGATGTACAGATATAAAAGTGAATCTATTGCGCATGGTTTCAAAAAAACTTTCTGCCGCGAATGTAAACCACACTTTATTGGGGTTTGGGATACTGTAAAATCCGTGGGTATAATTAAATCAAGAGAATTCCCGAACGCCGTATTAAATCCTGATGTTAATATTGGTGTACAAGCTTTATCCATTGATGAAAATAGAAGGAATTTCAAACCCAGTTTGTGGGAAAAAGTTGCAGATTCAAACCAGTATATCAGACAAGTATGGTTCGCAGGTTTCCATTCTGATGTAGGAGGATCATTTGAGGATTCAGGTTTGTCTGATATTGCTCTTAAATGGATAATTGATAAGGCTTCTAAAAATGGTTTAATAATAAATGGGGATGCTTTTTCTGCATTAAAACCGGAGAACGTAAAAGGAAAAATGCATAATTTGTTGTTCCCCATATGGTGGTTATTGGGTTGGACAAAACGCGAAATCATAAATGGATCATACGTTCATAAAACTGTATTTGAAAGGATTGATCAGCTCCAAAGTTATAAACCAAAAAATTTACCAAAGAAAGAAGATCTAATACAAGCATCCTAATAAATATTTGCAGAGAAATCTGTGAAAGGTTTTTATAGAATGATTCCCAAACAATATCGCTTAATTGTGAATATTAAAAATGGAAATGAATCCTTAAACCAAACAGTTATTGAAACATTAAAGCAAGATAATAAGTATAGAAATATAAATTTAAAATCTTTTTCCAAAATAATAGTTATCTAATTGTTTAACAGCTAAATAATTATCACTAAGTAAGTAATCTTAACTTGAATAAACTTATGTGAGTAATCAATGAGTAAACATAATTCAATAAATATCAATTTGGAGAATAGGTAATGAAAAGAACATTACGAAAAACTAGAAAAATAATAACATTTATTCTTCTCTTTACAACCATCTTGGCAATTATTTTGGTTGGGTTGTTGAATAAAGAACTTTATAAGGAAATGGTTTCGATAATAACAGAAGATATCTATCCTGCTATACTTGCATTATTAGTTCTTTTTGGATTTGTAGTGAGAGGTGTGGTAAAGAATCCTCCCAAATCTTTCGATAAGTTTCTTGAAAATGGATTACTGCAGATTGCAGTCTTAGAAATGTTTTTATTTATAATGGGATTGATAATTTTTAGTATTTACAAAACCGGAACCGGAACGATTTTGGTGCTGTTAGAACCAGAAATTCAGGGTCCCAAAATAAAAGCACTTGAGATTTGGGAAAGTGATTCTGCTAATGCTACTACTAAGGAGATATTGGTTCCTAATTTCCTGCCTAGTGAAAAACCTGGTAAATATACTTTCCGATTAATTGAAAAAGGATATTTTCCTGATGAAAAACCAATATCTCTTAAAGCTTTCGACGATGTTACAATTGTACTAAAAGCTGATAAGATTACCGGAACTCTTATTGTAAATACAGAACCGAAAGGCGCTGAAATATGGATTGATGCCTCGTTGAAGGCACATACTCCAGATACATTAAATCTTGGAAGAAAGAAAATAAACTTATTGCTCAAGTTAAAAGGATATCTTACGTATGAAAAGAAAGATATAGATTTAAAATCCAACCCGCTAATAAATTTAGGTACTATAACACTCCTTAAGCTCTATAAAATAAAATTTATATGCCTATTTAATGACATTGAATTTACCGTTAATAACCAGACTTACAAGGGAAGCCGAACTATATTGCTGCCTGGGCCCTCGGATTATACAATAACATCACAAAGAGGAAATGAACTTTATATTCCCAAGAAAATAACTGTAAATATGGATGATGTAATAGCAATTCCTTAAGTGAGGTATCAAACTATGAGCACAAAAGCAATCATCAGAGTATTTTTATTCAACATCTTTCTCATTATCTGTTTATCCTTTGGGATTTATGGGCAGGATAAACCGCTCAATCTAATATGGATTTACGATTTCCAGGACATGCTTGGCCACCCAGATGATTTAGCAACGAAAGGAGTTGTTTATTTATATTGGCCCTTACGAACTAAATGTTTAAACCTGTGTAAGAAGAAGGTACTTAGTATTGAATATGAGGGCTCTTATGCTAAAAAAGCGGAACTCGATGAAGTAAATAAAAGAATAAAAAATAATTTGGGTATTAAAGTACCAAATTCCAAAATCAACAACAATGAGTCTGCAATTGAATGCATGATAAATACTACGTATCGGCGAGATAGTAATTATTATTATATTAATTCTGCTATTGAAAAGGGAAATGACATTGAGATAATTCCCACATTTAAACTTTCGTATAAATTAAATAAAGATAAATCACCTTTAATAATATATGATTCATTGACAACCCATGCTGTATCAATTGCTGCTTGTTTATACAAAATCTATGATCTTTGGTATTATATATATCCTCAACCGATGAAGTTACCAGATTCCCTCTCTTCTTATCGTGATATTTCTAACAAGATTCTAACAAAAGTTGTACTTGAAACTTATGGGCTAAAAGTAACGCTTGATAGTACTAAGAAAGATGCAAACCTTATAGTTCAGTTAAAAGCATATGCTTATAGAGATTCCGTCTTTATGTCAATGGAAGCTATCATTAAAGATTCTACAAATCAACCACTTGCACTTTCCGAAAAATCATTTTATCGTGATAATCAAAAGAATTACGAACAAAAGCTGGAAGAAATTGAAAGAGATTTAGCTAAACAGATAATTAAAAAAGACTAATATCGATTTCCCTATGAATAAGAGATATTCTCAGAAAGGTTAAATATGAAAAAAATAATTATAATGACGCTGTTTTTTTTAGCTTTGTGTTTATTTACCCAAGTATTTTCGAATTTTGATCTTAACTTGTATGCTCAAGGATTTAATGCGGATCAGAAAAAAAACAGTACTAAAACAGCTATCCTGTTAGTCAAAAACTTTGATATGATGTTGCAGACAGAAGAAGAAAAGTGGTTTTCCTCGACTCTACCTATTCTTATTCAAACAAGTTTACGTGGAAATAAATATAATTGGCTAGAAATTGTAACTGATACTAATACGTTTTTTGGAGTTAATAAGTTCGTGTTAAATGGTTCTATTTTAGACTATGTTGATTATCTGAAAATCAATTTGAAAATAACTTCGAGTCAGAATAATA
>JAPHUI010000199.1 GCA_026193755.1 Ignavibacteriaceae bacterium
CCGGTACCAGCGGTTCAGCAGCTATAGTGTATCCATCAGCAATTAATTTTTGACTGCCAGCCTGAATAACTCCGTAAAATTCAATTGAATCTGTTATAGTTGTAAACTCATCAGTACTACGGAGAATTACATTAACATTAGTTGCGTCTTCAACTCCAACATTTCTTACTCTTAATGACAGCATTGGAGATTCACCGTAATCCAGTAAACCATTTCCGTTACCCGAAGCATCATTTACTATACAAGAATCCACCACAACGTAGGGACCTGAGGCAGGAACGACTGGAATCATTTCTGTATATCTGTAGTAGTTTTGTTTTGTTACAACAAGCTTAACATTCTGACCCGGTAGAATAACAGGTATATCAATGTTGACCGGTGACCCTGTTCCCTGAGCAACACCAAGCAATTCATTATCCAGTGATAGAGCAATTAGCGAGTTGTTATCAGCTGTTACGGTAAATTGAGTGACCCCACTAATGATAACTGGATCGTGAACCACGGTTAAGTACTGTGGTTCATTAGTATAGATTGTTGTAAAGGCGTCACCGAAGAGATGAAACAGATAATAGACAGTATTCTTACTCCCGGGATTATAGGGCCAGCTTGATGCTTCCAAATAATATTTACCATAAACATTTGCAAAACCTGGCAGCACTCTATCCGGTCCGCTTACTCCATAGCCGGGATCAAAGTCAGGCCACATTTCATCCCACATTCCCCATACATAAGCATCATTTACAAATGAGTATGAAACTTCAGTAGCTCCTATTACACCAAGTGCTCTTTTTGGATAACGATGCAGAGCTTCTGCAAAGCACTCACCGCTGTAATTGAATTTTCCTGTCAAACAATTAATTGAAAAGAAGAAAGTTAGATCATCATTGTTAAGACCTGATAAGTTACTTGTCGTATATGAAGGTGAACTCCACCCGCTTTCACCACCATGATCTCTGTGTAATATTAATGAAGCGCCGTCGTTTATATCGTTGTTTATCCTGGTTGCATTTCCTCCCCAGTCAGTAAGAAATGCCGGTGTTGCAGGAATATAACCAAGACCGTTCGGACCGAAATAATTTACTACCTGGCTTGTGTTTGGATTTGATGACCAACTACTCATACCCGGACTTCCGCCAGCATATTCTCGCGGAGGTGTTTTAGATTGTTGATATTCTAAATAACCATGGCAAATTTCTGCACATAGAATAAACCAACGATCTGACTGCCATCCGCCAGCTATGATTGGGTCTGAATAGTAATTTGGATTTGTCGGTGGTTGAGTTTCATAATCAATAAATTTACGAACCATTATTTCCATCTGAGAATAATTATTACCAACCAATCTACCAGTGACAATATCCGGTAATTCATCTTCATCTACATCGGCATAAAGGTTATCTGAGATACAATAACCATCCCAGACCGGTACTATCATTGTCGTTCCGTTTGCACCCCCAGTTCCATAATCGCCGAGGAACAAAACGGCTGCAGGAGGTATCTCCCAGGTATTGTAAGCATTGTCAATATAATCTTCAATCAATGCGGCATTGTTACCTCCAATTTCTGTCAGAGTAACAATTCCTGTTCTTATTCCCTGCGATGTTCGCCAGTTTTTAATCGTGTCTGCCCAGCATAGATAATCCGGATTATCAGGAGTGATTATGAGGTACTCAAAATCTTCTGTTTCTGAATCGGAAGTAGTCTTGTATTTAACCTGAGGTAAAGAAGTATAATTAAGGAGGATGCTTTCAAGCATCGGATCCCACCATCTGCTTCTTAGCCTGTCCTCTCCAAAATGACCATTTCCACCCAGGAATGAAACCCGAACTTTAATGTCTCTGTAAACAATAAGTTCTTTAGTAACAGGATTATACTGGAAGGGTGTAATTCCAATTAATCTCGCATCAACACCTCTTACTTTTTTCGGTGTTGACAGAATAACCGGACTCTCAGGATAAAAATCGTTCTGAGAATATAAGTTAAAATCCTTTTTGTATTTTAACGGTCCGATATCTGTATCAAGAGGAATTTTCGGTGCAGGAGCTATATCAATATTGGTGAAATGATCAGTCCTGGACGAAGTAATTTCAATTGATGCATCAGCACCTTGTGGAAGTGCTATATACCTGGCTGTGCCTGGTAAATCCGGTTTACCTTCATTATTCGGAAGAAATACTCCCGGTAAATGTAAAGTTTTCATCGGGATACCATCAATATCTATTTCGTCTATTTCAAATTGAGTAATAGAAAAGTTGATTTGAACACCACCTGGATTTTCCATCTCCAGGGTAAAACCCGATTCTCCCCAACTATCCTGATAATTGACTACCTGAG
>JAPHUI010000412.1 GCA_026193755.1 Ignavibacteriaceae bacterium
ACAACTGAATAAGGTTTTCTTCTTACCTTTTCAGTAAGCTGTCCTCCTTCTTCGTAACCAACATATCCGGGAGGTGCGCCTACTAATCTTGAGAGAGAAAACTTCTCCATATACTCACTCATATCAATTCTTACGAGTGAATCTTCAGAATCAAAAAGATATCTTGCAAGAGCTTTGCACAATTCGGTTTTTCCGACACCGGTTGGTCCTAGAAAAATAAAACTACCAATCGGGCGATTCGGATTTTTAAGTCCTGCCCTGGTCCTTCTTATTGCTTTTGTAAGCTTGGAAATTGCTTCATCCTGACCAACAATATACTGCTTAAGTGAGATATCCATTTTAAGTAGTTTTTCAGACTCAGTTTGGGCGATTCGATTAACAGGAATACCAGTCATCATAGCAACAACCGTAGCAATATCTTCTTCAGTTACATCGTGAACGATATCTCTTGTTTTTGCATCCCACTCTCTTTTAGCTGACTCAAGGTCTGCCTGCAGATTTCGTTCTTTGTCTCTTAAACGAGCAGCCTCTTCATAATCCTGTCTTTTAACAACTGCCGCTTTTTCTCTGCGGACTTGTTCGATTTCTTCTTCGAGCTCAAGAATTTCTTCAGGAACTTCAAAATTTCCCATATGCACTCTTGAACCTGCTTCATCGAGAACGTCAATTGCTTTATCGGGTAAATGCCTGTCGGTTACATACCTGTTACTAAGTTTTACAGCAGATTCTATCGCCTGATCTGAATATTTAACATGATGATGTTCTTCGTATTTAAATTTAATTTTTTCAAGTATCTGTTTTGTTTCATCATAATTCGGAGGATCAATCATCACCTTTTGGAATCGTCTGTCCAATGCTCCATCAGTCTCAACAAATTTTCTGTATTCATCGAGTGTAGTCGCACCAATGCACTGAATATCTCCTCGTGAAAGTGCTGGCTTAAACATATTAGAAGCATCGAGAGAACCTGAAGCTCCACCAGCACCAACGATAGTATGTAATTCATCAATAAAAAGAATTACGTCTTTTGCTTTTTCAAGCTCGTTCATTAATGCTTTCATTCGTTCTTCGAACTGACCACGGTACTTTGTACCTGCAACAAGCCCTGCGAGATCAAGAGTTACCACTCGTTTTTCTTGTAAAATTCTTGGTACTTTCTTTTGAACAATACGTAAAGCTAATCCTTCTGCAATAGCAGTTTTTCCAACACCTGGTTCACCAATTAGTACAGGGTTATTCTTTTTTCTTCTGCTTAATATCTGTGCTACTCTTTCAATTTCTTTTTCTCTGCCAACAACCGGGTCCAGCTTGTCCTCAACTGCTAGCTTTGTTAAGTCTCTTCCAAAATTATCAAGTACCGGTGTTTTTGTTTTTTCAACTTTTCGATCAGGCGGTACACCTTTAACAGTACCTGAATCTTTACTTCCTCTATTACTCAACATAGAATTGAGTTCAGACCGAGCGGTATCATAAGAAACATTAAACTGGTGAAGTATCTGTGTAGCTATATTATCTTCATCTCTTAAAAGAGAAAGAAGAAGATGTTCGGTACCAATTACATCAGCTTTGTAAATTTTAGATTCGATTTGAGTTATCTTTAAAACTTTTTCAGCTTGTTTTGTGAGCGGAATATTTCCAATTGTTAATGTTCCACCGGAAGTTCGAACTGTATCCTCAATAGCTTTCTTTAATTTCATCAAATCGCAATCAAGATTACGTAGTATTTTAACAGCAACACCTTGTCCCTCCCTGATAATTCCAAGGAGAAGATGCTCCGTGCCAATATAATCATGACCTAACCGGAGAGCTTCCTCCCGGCTCAATCTTATCACATCCTGTAATCTATCTGAAAAATTTCCATCCATATTATTATTATCCCTCTTGATTATACCTAATTAAACCACATTTTCTTGCATAAAGTTCAACTAATATAAACATATTATTTAAGACTATTTCAAATTCAGATTTAATTTACCCTCTATAATATCCTTGATTATCGCCAATTTCAATGGATTATTTATTCCAAAATAAGTATAGTGACAAAATAGATGCCATCTGTAGTTCCTGAAAGAATGTGATAAAATGGGGAAATTCGGGTTGACTCAGTTGTAATTTAAATTGTTGTGGTGATATTATTTCCGTTATCTAGACAATTAGTCATTTTATACTACATAATTTCAATAATGTTGCTATTATGTCAAGAAGAATTGAAAGTTGAATTAAGAATGAACGAATTTTGTTTTTGAAAGACTTATATTAACAAATCAAAAGAATAAATAGTTTGGAGTAAAAAATGCAAGCTTTAACAGGTCTATCTTTAGTAATAATTATTGCAATATTTCTTTTCCTTATTCTGATTCTGTATTTCGTACCGTTCAGACTGTATATTGCAGCAATATCATCCGGTGTGAAAATAAGAATATTCAAGGATCTGGTTGGGATGAGATTAAGAAGAGTTCCACCAAGTATAATTGTTGATAGTATGATTATGGCAACTAAAGCTGGTATAAATGTTCATCAGGCAATGCTTGAAGCACATTACCTTGCAGGAGGAAATGTTAAAAAAGTTATAGCAGCTTTAATATCAGCAGATAAGGCAAACATAAGTCTTCCATTTGAACGTGCGGCTGCAATTGATCTTGCCGGAAGAGATGTATTAGAAGCAGTTAAAATGTCAGTCCTTCCTAAAGTAATTGAAACACCTCTGGTTGCTGCGGTTGCCAAAGATGGTATTCAGCTAAAAGCTATTGCAAGAGTTACCGTAAGAGCAAATATTGATAGGTTAGTTGGCGGCGCAGGTGAAGCAACAGTTCTTGCAAGAGTCGGAGAAGGAATAGTCTCGACAATTGGTTCAAGCAACTCGCACAAGGAAGTGCTCGAGAACCCGGATAAAATTTCCAAAAGTGTTCTAGCAAAAGGACTTGATTCAGGAACAGCATTCGAAATTCTGTCAATTGATATAGCTGATGTAGATATTGGGCAGAACATCGGCGCTATGCTTCAAACGGATCAAGCAGAAGCTGACTTAAAAGTCGCACGTGCCAAAGCAGAAGAACGAAGAGCAGCTGCAGTTGCAAGTGAACAGGAAAATATTGCGGAAGTTGCCAAACAAAGAGCTCGTGTCGTTGAGGCTGAGGCGGAAGTGCCTCGCGCTA
>JAPHUI010000368.1 GCA_026193755.1 Ignavibacteriaceae bacterium
ATGTTCCAACCCGTATTAAAAGATTTCTTGAGTCCGATTGGGATGCGATAATACTTGCAAGAGCTGGAGTAGAGAGATTGAAACTAAATAAACACATCGCATCAATAATTAAAACAGATGTAATGCTTCCTGCGGTTGGACAGGGTGCACTCGGAATTGAAACAAGAGCTGATAATAAAATTGTTAATGAAATAATTAAATCAATTCATCACGAGAATACTTATAAAGCGGTTTTAGCCGAACGTGCATTACTTAAAAAACTTGAAGGCGGATGCCAGGTTCCTATTGGTGCCTTTGCAGAAGTAAAGCAAAATGGTTTATTTCTGGATGCATTGGTTGGTTCGTTGGATGGAAGCCTGACTTTCAGAAAAAAAATGCGTGGAAGTAAAAACAATCCAGAAAAGCTGGGCAAAGATCTGGCGAATGATTTAATTAAAGCCGGCGCAAGAACCATTCTAAATGAAATCTACAGAACAACGAGGGCAATATGAAAAAAACATTCTTTTTTAAAATTTCTATTTCAATAGCCATAGTAACGCTTTTAATTATAACTTCTCTTCTAACTTCCTGTAAATGCAGATCCTGCACTAATCAGGAGGAAGCAACAGTACCTTTAGAAATTTTAGCAAAGGCAGATTCATTTATAGTTTCCACAACAGGTGAAGATTTTTTTAAAAAATATATTACTCCTGATTTCTACGGAACAAAAGTGCATCCTGATTTTTATGAAATGGCTTACAAATTTTTTATGCCTGAAAAACCTTATGTGAATGCAACTATAAAATTTATGGTCGATTCTGCGGGAAACGTGATGAAAAACCGTGATATTGTCGGCATTCCCAGATGTAAAAATTTTCCCTATGAATGTGACTTCAACATTGATGAAGAAACAGCAAAGTTAATTGCCATTAAAATGGGACTAAAAGATGGCGTGAGAGAATGGGATTCGGGCTTTTCATGGGACTTTAAGCGACAAAGATACGTTTGGAGAATTTTATCGACACTAGCTGAACTGGGAGAGGGTGACCACTATAAAGCCACGGGAGAAGAAATGTTAATTGATCCGGATACCGGAGAAGTGATTGCATTGAATAACTGGAGAGTGAATTAGTTTTTAAAAAAATGCTAAAAGAAAAACGTGAAATAAAAAGAGAGAAGAAAAAAGAAAAAATTCTTGAGGCTGCGGCTGAACTTTTTTCTAACAAGCACTATCATGAAGTAATGATGGACGATGTTGCTAAATTAATTTCTGTGGCAAAAGGAACTGTTTATAATTATTTCACTTCGAAAGAAGAACTTTATTTCACAATAATGCACACGAGAATGGAAAGCCTGCTTTTACTTCTTAAAACAAAAATCGAATCAGAAAAAAGTAGCATTGATTCTCTCCGAGCTTTTGTTGTTCATCTTTACATGTTTATGATGAAACACCAGAAATTTTTCCTTATCTATCAACGGGAAACACTCAATAAACAGAATTCGTTTTGTGAGGACCTGCTGTCTCTTGAAAAGCAGATGAAAGTTATGATTACGCAAATCATTGCTAAAGGAGAAACAGAAGGTGTGTTCAGAAAAGTTGAAGAGGAATTTGCAATCAGTCTGATCCTCGGAAGCATCTATGGTGCGGTTCAAAGAGGAATTAATAATAACATGCCGGATGAAACTGCCTTAAAAGAAAAAGAAGAGATTTTCGATTTTATCTTACACGGTCTTTATTCCGGCTTCAACAATATTAAAGAACTTCCTCTAAAAGGTAAAACTATTGTAATAACAAGGACTGTCGAGCAGTCAAAAGAATCCGCATCTGCTTTAACAAGTCTTGGCGCTAATGTAATAATAGTCCCCACCCTTGAAATTGTTCCTCCCAATGATTGGAGTAAGTTCGATTCTGTTTTATCTCATCCTGAAAAAATAGATTTTATTATTTTCACTTCAGTCCATTCGGTACAAATGTTTTCAAAAAGATACAGAGAGATTGGCGCATCAATTAATTATAACCGAACAAAGGTTGTGGCAATAGGAAACAAAACTTCTTCTTACTGCCATAAAAATAATATTAGTGTAAATATCATTCCAGAAAAGTTCAGCGCCGAAGGTGTTATTGAAGCACTTTCCAAATATAATCTTAAGAATAAAGTTATATTTATCCCCCGCTCGGCGATTGGAAGAGAGGAATTGCCAAAAGGATTAAAGGACCTTGGTGCAATTATTAAATCTGTTCCTGTATATAATGTTTCAATTCCTAGCGGTGATCGATTAAAGGAAAATCTGAACGAATTGAATTCTTCTGATATTGATCTTTTCATTTTCACAAGCCCTTCAACTTTTGAGAACTTTCTGCAGATTGCTAAAGTTAAAAATCCTTTCCAGTATTTCAACAGATTTGATGTTGCGGCCATCGGTCCAACAACAAAAGATGCAATTGAAGAAAAGAAAGTGAAAGTGAAAATCCTCCCAGATGAATACACAATAATCGGTTTGACAAAAAAAATTGTTGAATACTACAGCAATCACAAGGAGATAGTTTGAAATTACAGAATGATCTTATAATTAAAGCTTGTAAACGTTTGCCAACTGACCGAACACCAATCTGGATAATGCGTCAGGCAGGAAGATATTTGCCTGAATACAGAGCAATACGAAAAAAGCATGATTTTTTAACAATGTGTAAATCTCCGGAACTTGCAGCAGAAGTTACGATTCAGCCTGTAGACATAATAGGAGTTGATGCAGCGATAATCTTTTCGGATATACTTGTCATCCCAGAAGCAATGGGAATGAATTTGGAAATTAACGAGGGGAGGGGACCAGTATTTACATCTCCAATTAAATCCAGGAGTGATTTAAACAAATTAACAGATCCTGATCCATCTAAAGATTTAAAATTTGTTATGGATGCAATCGCTCTAACTAAAAAAGAATTGAACGGTAGAGTCCCGGTAATAGGATTTGCCGGTGCACCGTGGACGATCCTGACTTATATGGTTGAGGGTCAGGGGTCAAAATCTTTTTCAAAAGTTAAAAAACTTATCTACGGGAATCCTAAGCTTGCTCATAACATTCTTGATAAAATAACAAGCGCGACCGCTGCTTATCTGTCAGCACAGATTGAAGCCGGTGCAAACCTCGTACAGATATTTGATACCTGGGCAGGCATTTTGTCTCCAAGAGATTACCAGGTATTCGCTTTAAGATATGTCGAGCAACTAATAGCAAACATTAAACGAAAAGATGAGCCTGTTATTTATTTTCCAAAGGGAGTTCATTATCTGATGCACGAACTTAAAGAGTGCGGTGCTGATGCGATTAGTGTTGACTGGACTCTGGAGCTCGAAAAAGTAAGAAGAAAGATGGGAGACAAAGTTGCAATCCAGGGAAATCTTGACCCAACTGTGCTTTACGCTGATCCACCTTTTATAAAACGAGAAGCCAGAAAAGTTATGGAATCATTCGGTAAGGGCGATGGACACATCTTCAATCTCGGGCATGGTATTCTTCCGGATATTAATCCTGAGAACCTAAAAGAGTTAGTTAAATATGTAAAGGAATCGAGCAAGAAGTTTCATAAGCAAAAAATGGGACACTGATGACGCTGATCTAACAGATAATCGCTGATTAAAAAAAACAATAAACCCGATGACTTCATATTCTATCAGTGTAAATCAGCAAAATCTGTGTCATCAGCGTTCTATTTAATAAAAAGGACAAAAAATGTTTGAAGTAGATTTAAAGAAATTCAAAAAATATGATAAACCGGGACCTCGGTACACGAGCTATCCTACTGCACCGCAGTTCAATGAGCAGTTTACTCACGCTGAGTATGTGGATGAAATTGTAAAAACAAATTATGGAAAAAATCTTGCTGATCTTTCCCTTTACTTCCACATTCCCTACTGCGATACACTTTGCTTTTTCTGCGGATGTAATATGCTTATCACAAGAAACAGGGATAGAATAAATGAATACATAAAGTACGTTCAGAAAGAAATTGACCTTCTGAGAACTTACTTGCTTCCAGATAGAAAAGTTGCTCAGCACCACTGGGGTGGCGGAACCCCAACTCATCTCAGACCTGATGAAATTCACAAGCTTGCTTCGTACATCAATCAATCATTTGAATTCAGTGAAAAATCTGAAAACAGTTGTGAGATTGATCCTCGTGAATTAACAAAAGAACATCTTGAAGCTTTGAGGAATAATGGCTTTAACAGAATAAGTATGGGTGTGCAGGATTTTAATGAACAGGTACAAAAAGCTGTGAACAGAATTCAGCCGGAAGATTTAACACGAAAAGTTGTCAATTGGGTAAGAGAGTTAGAATTCCAGAGCATCAATCTGGATCTGATTTATGGTCTTCCCTTTCAAACTGTTGAGTCTTTTGCTGACACAGTTGAAAAAATAATTGATATCTCTCCTGACAGAATTGCTCTCTTTAATTACGCTCACGTTCCGTGGATGAAAAAACATATGGCACTAATTCACGAAGAAGATCTGCCAAAACCTGAAGAGAAGCTCGAAATACTAAAGATGAGCATTGAAAAACTCACCAGTGCCGGCTATGTTTTTATCGGGATGGATCACTTTGCGAAACCTGATGATGAACTAACCATTGCAATGAAACAGAAAAAGCTTTACAGAAATTTCCAGGGTTACAGCACAAACGCCGGAGCTGATCTTTATGCATTCGGTATAACTTCTATCAGTCAGTTAAAAAATATTTATGCACAGAACTATAAAACAGAAAAGGAATACTATACAGCTCTTGATAATGAAACTATCCCAACCGCAAAGGGTTACAAGCTGAATGAAGATGATCATATCAGGCATGAAGTAATAATGAGAATTATGTGCGACTTTGAACTAAATTACAAATCAATTGAAGAAAAGTTCAAGATTAATTTTAAAGATTACTTCAAATGGGGATTAAGTAATCTTAAAGAATTTGAAGCAGATGAATTAATTGTAATGAACGATGATGGCTTTAAAGTAAAAGATATGGGCAGACTTCTCATCCGTAATATCGCTATGAATTTTGATGGATATATCGAACGTAAAGAAGATAAAGCCAAATATTCGAGGACGGTTTAAGGCATAATTGACAGTCTCACATTAATTCCCTACGTTTGTGTAAGAACAAAGGTGAGCAGTTATGAAAAAGTTATTTTTTCTTCTCCACTTTTCAATCATTTCTCAATGGGGAAACATCTCTAATAGGAAATACTCCTGTCTGGTTAAATCAATTCCACTTCTACAAAGATGCTTGGTGCTTGTTTTCATTTTTCAACTTATATCAGCATCATTTGCGCAAAATTTTTTCCCGCTTAACGTTGGAAATATTTATGAGGTAAAGAACGAGTGGTTGTTGGAAGGACCAGGCGGTTTTGGTGAATCAGGTACAGACTACTACTCCTTTTCCATTATCGAAGACAGTATCATTAATGGAGAAACTTTTTTCAAATTTTCCAGCAACTATGGAAACCAACCCTTCAAGCGGGAGTATTGGTTTAATTACGATTCACTAAACCAAAAACTGATTATAAAGCTTCCGAATGATACCTCATTAAGATTGGCAGTAGATTTTAATACGCCCCCGGATTCCCATTATACTTCTTATTTACTAGGAACACCAATACTATTTCTTTCAGAAGGCATTGCTCCCTCAATAGTATTAGGAGACACCCATTATGTATATTCAATGTTTGGTTCTCAATCAATTGATCACTACGTGTGTAAATTTGCTGATCAAATAGGTTTGTCCTTTTTTAAAGCTTATGGTGGATCTCCCCCGGTTTACTATCAAGCGATACATACTATTATTTCGGCCATTATAGATTCAACTATTTTTCATCGTTTGGTGGCAAATATAGATTCTCTATACCCGACTTTTGACAGACCAGTGGATACTTTCCCGTATCTATTGACAATACCATATACAGCAAGTTATTCTGCTCTTGTGGATTCGTTTTATCTAGATGTCGAGCATTTTAGATCAGATACATTAGTTCAAATAAAAAAATATAATCTCTCTAAAAGTAATCCTTCACACGTCTCACTCTACCTGAATGGTTTATTAGAGGGTGATAAACTTAAACTCAGAGCAACGATAACCGATACCTCAATTTATTACAATTCTGATCATTACCCGGACACAGGATGGGTTGTAATGAATATCCTCCCTCCTATTCTAAATGTAGAGAATGAAAACATTCCTCAATTCTATGAACTCGCTCAAAACTATCCTAATCCATTTAATCCCATAACCAGAATAAGATACCAATTACCAGAACCCGCATTCGTTACAATTAAAGTTTATGATGTTTTAGGAAATGAAATAGAATCTCTTCTTCGGGATGAGAAAATTGCAGGAAGTTACGAAGTTGAATTTGATGGCTCAGCATTAACGAGTGGTATCTATTATTACAGAATAACAGAAGGAAATTTTTCTCAAACGAAAAAAATGATTTTATTAAAATAGTTAGAGTTAAATAAAATGAAGATTTTAATTACAATCATACTACTGTCAATAGCAAAGTTGGTTGCTCAACCTATCCCAAACCATTATAATTTTATGGCTCAAAAAGATAGCCTGTATTATTTACTTACCGATAATTCATTGTTAAAGTTTTATTCCCACGAAGCAAGCGGTGAATTTTTTCTTACAAAGTATCTTGAGGGGACTTTTCCAACATCAACCAAGTATACAATAAATGATGACTATTTCTTCCTCTCCTATAACGATTCAGTATTTTACTATTCAAATAGGTATATAGATGAATTAAGTTTTGAAAATGTATTCGTCCCGGGATTCACTGTAACTTCAATTCATGGTTTTGGACCATACTTTTTCATTCGTTCTGGAAACACATATCACTTATTCAAGGTAGTAAACGGAATAGTTGTTTTAGTTGAGGATTCACTTTTTAATCATCCTTCACAAGAGCTCGTATTTTTTGTCTATCCGTATGTTACAATAGCTCAAACTGTCTACAAATATGTCGAAGGTTTTGACTTTTATCCTGTCGGTCAAATCAACATAGGAAATGGAAATACAGGTCTTACTGGAAACACATTAGTTGCATATTACTTTTGGGTAACACCTCCTATACCCGGGGTTATACATAGTGAATTACATAAAACACTCATCGAAGAACCGTCGTTTCCTGACACTACTATTTACTGGTGGGGATATAATATACCAGAGTTACAGCAGAATTATGGCTGGGGAACCTTAATTGCAAAAAAGAATTTATACTTTATGATGTGGGTCGGCGTTATTACAACTTATAATTCACAATTAGCATATCTTCCTACCACAGAAGACAGAGTAAATATAAGCGACTACTATATATTTAAGTTGGGTGGCGATACTCTATTGTATTCTAAATGGAATGCCGGCTCCACATTTTATCCCTTTACCTGGACCAACTATACTTATGTTGAAAATGAATTCACAAGTCCAACAGATTTCGCATTATTTCAAAACTACCCTAATCCTTTTAATCCAATCACAAAAATCAGATATGAGCTGCCAGAAAGGAGTTTTGTTATTATAAAGGTTTACGATGTCTTAGGAAAAGAAATAACAACTCTTGTTAACGATGAAAAGCCGAATGGTAATTATGAGGTTGAGTTTAACGGAAATGGATTAGCAAGTGGAATTTACTATTACAGAATTACAGCCGGAGATTTTTCGCAGACCAAGAAAATGATTCTGCTAAAATAATCTCAATCGCTCGGTCTTTCCTTAATCAGTGCAAAAACTTAAAAGATACAATAAAATCAAGCAATAAGGGTTTCGATTCTACTTTCCTTATTAATATCACCACCTTTATTTTCTATTTGCTCTTTTCTTAGCCTTTCCAGTCTCATAGAGTTCGTTCTGAATTTTGGGATGAAGATAGACAGGAAGTAACTCCTGATTATATACCACCAAAAGCTTCTTTCAAGCAGAATTGGGTCGATATTCTTTTCAATTTCTTTGTGGGCTTCAGGAACTTTGTTCCAGTGCAGCCCTGCTTTGTGGTGGTGAATTGTATGATAACCGTTATTGAAAAGGAGAAAATTCAGAAACCCGGTATAGTTTCTGGAATGATTCCATTCAGATTCTTCGTTGGCGTGAACATGTTGAACGTAATTAAATATTAAAACACTGAAGAGGGATACTTGTTGGGGAATGATAACAAAGAGCAATGCTTTTTCCCAATCTATTATTAAAGCTGCCGCTATCCACACAACTAGCACAACATACTGCGAGATACATACCCAGAATTTTTCCTTGTTGTTTGCTTTTAAATCTTTCAGGTATCCGAAGATTGCTTTCTGCTGGTAATATCCGCTTATAGTAGGATATGAAATGAGTGTGAGAAAATTATTTTTTTCACTTACCCTGTATGTAATAGAGTCATCACCCTCGCGGTTGTTAAAGCGATGATGATTTTTATTGTGTGTTGGTATCCAGGCAAATATTGGGAAGCCATAAAACACGGTTAGCCACCAGTCAGTAAATAAATTAAGTGTTTTAGATCGCCACATCGGCAGGTGATTGTGATTATGAGTCACTACCGCTACTGTAACGGCCATAAATAAATACCAAGTGTAAATAAAGGGATTAACACCAAGCCACATCCATTGAGTCAGCAACAAAACTGTGGTAATAAATATGTAAATAAGGCTTTTAATATCTGCGCTGTTTTTAAGCTTGAGATTCATTTTGATATGTCTTTCATTTTATAAAACAAATTAACGCGGACAACTGACTGGAGAAATGTAATATAGTCTGAAGTACAAAGCTATAATAGAGATTTAAATGCTTAAATAAAAGATTTATATTTAAGGATAATGCGGTTTTACAATTATCTCAATAACAGGACTTCATCAATCACTCGGTCTTTCCTTCATAGTTGCGGAGGTAAAGAAATCTTTATAGAATCTTTCCGTATATTTTTCCAGCATCTGTTCTACAATCCCAAGATGTTTTGAACGAATAACAAATCCTGCGTGGTAAGCTTTATTCAGTCTCCAGACTATTTCAGGATCGTTATACGAGGAAAGATTTGGCCACTCCTGTTTTGAGAGCGAAGTTATTATTCCCGCATAATAATCCTGCACATCCGGATACTGATATTCTCTTCCACCTCCTAAAATTTCTATCTTCGCCCACTCACGCCACAAATTGATTCCTGAAGCTGCAAGCACAAGCTCTGAAAGATTTGCTCCCCCAACCCGTGCGGAAGTTTCAAGAAAATAAAATTTACCGTCATCATCCGATTCGATATACTCTGTGTGTGAGACACCCTTCAGCATTCCAAAAGATTTTAAAAGTTTCTCATTCATTTCCAACAATTGCTGTTCTTTCTTGCTGCCTCTTTCAATTGTTAGGCTTGTAAAAACTCTTCCTTCGTGAGCAACTTCAAATGGTGGTTTGCCGTACTGACTTGCAATTGCAAACCTTACTTCGTTCTCATAAATAATTGAATCAACATGATAGATATTCCCGGGGACAAATCTTTCCATTAAATAGAAGGACTGTTCGTCACCAATCTGATTTATCCTTTTCCACATTTCATCTTTGTTATTTGCTTTTTTCAACCCGTGTGCACCTGCAAGCGATCTCGGCTTAATCATATATGGGAATGGAACTTTTTCAGCAAACTCGTTTAAGTCATTGTGATTCAACACGTGAATAAATTCTGGCACCGGTATGTTCATCTCCTGCGCTCTCAATCTCATAGCAAACTTATCACGGAAGTAACGCGCTGTGGTATCCCCCATTCCCGGCACACGCAAATGCTCTCTCAGTGCGGCAGCCCTTTCAACATCAAAATCATCCAGTGCAACAATTCTATCAATCTTTTCTTTTCTCGCAACGAAACTAACTCCATAAAGGACATCCCGCATATTCCATTCTTTGTTTTTATCAGGTATATAAAAAGTTTCGTCAATCGCTTCTTTGGGCCACTCAGCGTTCTCCAGACTTTTAGATGTGAGCAGCAGAACCTTGCAGCCCTGCTCTTTACATTCGCGCATAAAGTCAAATCCCTTTTCGTAGGAAGATACACAAAGTACGGTAATTGGTTTTTCAGCGCCCATAAAGATTCCCAGATTGTATAAGTTAAAGCATTATTCCTGCATTCAAGTTTAAGTTTAATAATAGAAAGAATCAACTAAGCAAGCTGGTATATCAACATTAATAAGTTATAAGGAAATCTTTTTACTACTTAAAGTTTATCACAAATTGTTAAATTTGCGTTTAATATATCCCTTGGAATAAATGACTTCTAATAAAAAAATAATAGTAATTGGTGCCGGAATATCGGGATTAACAACCGCTTACCTTTTATTTAAAGAAGGATATGATGTTGTGGTTCTTGAACAGAAGGATAATGTTGGCG
>JAPHUI010000058.1 GCA_026193755.1 Ignavibacteriaceae bacterium
ACTACCACTACAATTAACTCCGGATTTGGTTCCGGGATAGTTGTTGAAGGTGCGGGATTTCTTCTTAATAACGAGATGGATGACTTTAGCGGAAAGCCGGGTGTGATGAACCAATTTGGACTACTTGGTACAGAAGCAAATTCCATCCGGCCGGAAAAAAGGATGCTAAGCTCTATGACACCAACGATTATTCTTAAAGACGGAGAGCCATATATCATCGTCGGTTCGCCGGGTGGATCTACAATTATTACCGTTGTGCTGCAGGTAATTTTAAACTGTATTGATTTTAACATGAACATACGCGAAGCGATTGAAGCACCAAGAGTACATCACCAATGGCTGCCCGACACACTTTATTATGAGCAACGTGCATTAACAGGGGAAGTAAAAAAAGAACTGGCTGCAATGGGTTATGCTCTTGCCGATAAAGATGCTGAGCTGCTCATACTTGGAATTGCTGAAGGAATCATGATAGACAATCTCCGCCCCGGGCGGGACAAGCGCAATAAAATTATTTACGGTGCTTCTGATCCGCGCGGCGGCGGGCTGGCGGTTGGGTACTAAATACCTGTCATTCTAATCTATCCAAAAAATTTAAAGTGATTGCTTGACGATTATTAATTGTTAATTAATAATCTGCCTTCCAACAAGAATAATAGCCACTTAACAAAAAATTAAGCTCTAAGCCTTGCTTTTATTATATTTTTAAAGTGTCTCGGGTATTATAATAATCCAAGGAGGTTTAAATGAATAAAAATCATTTTTACTTTTTTCTAGCGGTATTATTGTCGCTGTTCACAGGAAGTCTGTTGGGTCAAGACTCCTCAAATCATCAATCCATTTTCCCGGAAGGTATATCCCTTGAATACGGTATTGGTAGCTATGCTGTAACTGATGAGTATATTTCCAAAGAAAAATATTCCGGGTCACTTCCATATTATAGTATAACCTGGGCAAACCAACATTCTGATTATGTATATCATCTAAAAATTGATTTCGGTAATTCAAATGAAATAAAAAACTACAACGTAAGTGCCGACATTTATCAATTTACACTCAACCAGGGCTTTAGTTACGCTTTACCAAAATTTACGTTGTTCAGCAAAGATGCTTATCTGTATTTGGGTCCTTCTACCGAATTATTCTTTTATTATAATAAACAGAATATTGCTGTCTCGGGATTTGATTATGCTCAATCATTCGCGCTTTTAATTTCTGCTGGGGTTAACTCACAGCTGTTTTATAAACTATGGGATGATTTTAATATTGAAGGGTCTCTAGATTTTAATGTTTTTTCACTTGGTTTCCGTATGGTTGATTATGAAGAAACGGATGAGTCTCCGGCAAAAATTCTGACATTAATTTCAGCAAACAATATTGTCTTCACCGTTGGTCCCAGATATTATTTGCTCGACAATCTTTCTGTAAAGATGGCGTACCTTTTTCACTTAACTAGAATTGATTCGTGGGAACCGCTGCTGTCTGCCAGCGATAATGTCGTTTTCACATTAACGTATGGATTTTAGGCAGGAGGTTAATATGAAGAAAATATTTTTACTTCCGACTGTTCTTTGTATAGCATTTGTTTTTTCCTGTAAAGATTTAGTTGTAACAGAACCCGAATCAAATCTTAATGTTGAAGACTTTGAGGCCGCTTGGAATAGAATAAATGATGTTTACCCTTATCTGGATTTCAAAAAAATTAACTGGGATTCAATTTACACGGTTTACCTACCTCGCGCCGAAGCTGCACATGGAGACGAATTCTATCTTGTGCTTCGTGATTTATTAGCTGAGCTAAAAGACGGTCATGTTTACTATCGAACGAAGGGCGGCGGTGAAGTTTATCCTTACTATCCACAAAGACATTTTAAAGATCGCCATGCTTACAGCCCATTTGTAGTAAGAAAATATTTTGACAGAGAACTACGTTTAACTGAGAGCACTACGGTGGAATATGAAATCTTGCCCGGAAATATTGGTTATGCTTTTCTTTCTGATTTTCATAAAACTTACCTAATAGATGAATTTCCCGGCGTTCTGGAATATCTCAAAAACACTAAAGGTCTGATACTCGATATTCGCCAGAAGCGAGGCGGTGATTACAAAAATATTGAAGCAGTTGTACAGCGGTTTTTAACTGAACCACTTGAAAGAAATGATGCTTATACTATGGGTGAAAAATGGGTTATACCACCTTTCCAACCGTCGGGTCCATTCCAGTATACCAAACCCGTTGTGGTATTAATTAATGGTTCAACATTTAGTGCGGGTGAGTTTACCACAGAAATTTTAAAACAACTGCCTCATGTTACTGCAGTTGGTGACACAACTGGTGGCGGATCCGTCGGGGGTGGAGACGCAAGCTTGTATTTTCTACCAAGCGGAAAATCAATTGAGATTGGTTTCATCGACATCAGACGATATGATGGGCTTCCGTGGGAATGGCTCGGAATTCCTCCGGATATTCGTGTTGAGCAAACTGAAGCAGATATTCTTACCGGAAGAGACAAACAGTTAGAGTATGCAATAGATATGCTGAAGTAAATTTGTTAAATGGTAGCGTAATAAGAAATAAGTAATCAATAATTCAATAAAATATCAGAGGCTTACTTTGAGATATTTATTTAAAAGATTTATAAAAGCGATTACCACATCAATGAGTTTATATATAATTACCATAACATTTATAACAAGCAGCGCTAATGCACAGTTTTTCAACGGACCAGAAAGTGTAACATATGATACGTTAAATGGTCGTTATTTGATTTCGAATGTTGGGAATGGGGATATCGTTCAAATCAGTGACGCAGGAGATACTACCTTTTTCGATAGGACACTTGCCAGGACACTAGGTATGGTAATCGTAGACAATATTCTATACATCGCCGACATAAGCGGTGTAGTGACATTCGATCTGACTACCGATCAGAAGATCGCTACTATACCAATTTCCGAAATGATTGAACTAAACGATATAACGGCCGACACATCCGGATATCTTTACATTACGGACAGCTCAGCTGGTAAAGTATTCCGGATGAAAATAAGTGATCATTCTTGTATTACAATCGCTAGTGGTATCAATATTCCAAATGGAATTTTGTTTGACGCCCGAAATAATCGGGTTTTGTTTTGCCAATTTATTGTCAACGCACCGATCAAACAGATTGATCTTGATGACCTTTCCGTGTCAACGGTTCTCACGACATCATTCTCATTTTTCGATGGCCTTACCATCGATAGCGGTGGGAATATATATGTCTCCTGCTGGGGAAATAATGCAATCTACAGATATGACAACGAGTTCAGTTTACCTGCGGAGTTAATTTCAAGTGGTCACAACGGACCAGCAGATATATTCTACAACCAGCTGGACAACATTTTAGCCATACCGAATTACTATTCAAATTTAGTAGACTTTATACCGATTACTCCCATAGGTGTAGATGAACTCTACGGATGGATGCCTCAAACGTTTTCACTGAGTCAAAACTATCCCAATCCTTTTAACCCTGCAACAACTATCAAATACCAGATTCCCGAATTAAGTTTTGTTACCATAAAAGTATATGATGTCATTGGAAATGAAATCGAAACTCTGGTTAACGAAGAAAAACCGGAAGGCACTTATGAGATAACCTGGAATGCTGAACGACTGTCAAGCGGAGTTTATTTTTATCAGTTGAGTACTGAAAAATTTGCTGATGCAAAGAAGATGATAATATTGAAATAATAACTAGTAAGCGAAGCAAATATGAGACGTTTGTTCAAACTAGTTTTTCATAAAGGTTATCTTTGGTATGGAGACTCTTCTGAAGTGATCGTCTGGACATATATCCTCGCAGGTAGAGATAAACAATTAGAGTATGCAATTGAGATGTTGAAGTGAATTACATTTTAATCAGATATAGGAGTATAAAAATGAAAAATCTTACCATAATATTTACACTACTTTATTTTTACCAACCAATTAGCTCAAGTCAAGCAACAAACGATCCTTCCAACATTTATTCTGAAAAGAAGTTGGTCGAAAAAGCAATTCACAATTGTATAGACTGGGCAAAAAATAAAGATATTAACCTTCTTTATAGTGTAATTGCGAACGATACAAGCTTTATTGAGATACATCCAAATAATAGAGTAGTAAAAGGATTTGAGGAATTCAAGAAAGCCGAAGATTTTTGGATGGATCCGAATTTCAAAGCAATAAGATATGAGATAAAAGATTTAGACATAAACTTTTCTAAATCAAGTACTGTGGCCTGGTTTTATTGTGTCCTTGATGATATAAATGAATGGAAGGGTCAACCGGCTAATTGGGAAAACACTAGATGGACCGGAGTTCTGGAGAAAAGAAATAGTAAGTGGGTGGTCGTTCAGCAGCATTTTTCTTTTGCAAGTGAGTGATTATCACAAGGGGGAAATTAATTGATATTGGCTGTGTCGATTTATGGCGTTTCGGTG
>JAPHUI010000384.1 GCA_026193755.1 Ignavibacteriaceae bacterium
CTCACTGGTAAATCTGATTTTCTTTGTTCATACTTGCCTGCTGTAATTAAAACCTCTTCCGATTCAATTACAGCTTCCTTTAATACAACATCCAGTGTAATAGACTTATCTTGAACTTTTAAGTTCTTTCTGTTTTTTTCAAAACCGACAGCAGAGAATTCAATGGTGTAAGTCCCCGGCATCAGATTAGTTATTTCATAATTTCCGATCTCATCTGTTGCAGCGCCAAAATTAGTGCCGATAAGAACTACATTAACTCCGGGAACAGGTTTTGATTTTGAATCTACAACTTTCCCACTAATACTATAGGTCTGTGCAAATGAAATTCCCCAACTGAATAGTAAAATAACAGCAAGTAAATAAATTGGTCTTGAAAAATATTTTTCTGAAAAAATTTTCAATTTCCACCTGGCGGTTGTGGTGGAGGATCATTGAAGTCGACGGTGATATTAATGTTCTTCAAAAAAGTACTATCGGGAATTATCATCGTTCCAGGTTTCGTGGTATCACCATATGAATAATAAATACCTGACACGAACCAGTCTTTCCGTGCTAAAGATAATACGTCTGTTGATTGTTGAACAACAGCAACATAAGCATAAGTGCCCGATGGAAATGGTCCAGGGTTTGCCGGGATGTAAGCTGAATCCAGTGAACTAAAGTCATGTGTCTGAACTCCAAGAGGAATTTCTCTGCTTAGAAATCGAAGATTTGTGATAACGAAATCGGTATCGGACAGAAGTGGGTTTTTAAAGACTACGAGGAAAGATCTTTTAACACTATCAGGCCACTCTGTTTTAAATGTGACGGTGCCGCTAAAGCCTGAAGTACCCAAAGGATTTGGTTCTATACCATGATCGCAGGCTACAACGAAAGTGATTAAGAAAATAAATACAAGAAAATATTTATAATTTATTTTTTCTGCTGCTGCTTTCATGGATCAGATTAAAAATAACTATTCATCCGCAGCTGCAGGAGGTATCTTTTCTGCCCCTTTCAATTTCCCGATCAATTGCTCAGGATGATGTATTAAAAGAGGCAGACAAAAAGAACATATAAATGCAGGTCGGGATGAATATGTTAATGTAATTAAAGGTATTTCATTTTCTGATCTGTTACAGCTAAGGCAGTTTTTTCTTGAAGATTCGGAATTCATATTAAATATTTGAATTGTGAATATAATGTTTTACTTGCTGATCCGAAGTTAATAAAAATTATTTTACTTAAAGAATATTTATGATAAAGGGAGGGATGGTGTGTAGCATAGAAAAGATAAAAAATCCCTGCCGATTTTCTCATGATTCTCACGATTTCGACAAGGATTTAAATTTATAATATTATTTTATTCTTTTACATCCGGAAACTCATCAAACAATTTTATCAATTCATTAATTTCCCTTTTCCTGGTTGCCCTAACCTGCATCTTCGTCCATATTATGCCGCACAGCAATAATCCAATCAGTATATAATATGTTGCCATTGTTCCCCGCTTATTTTTAAAGTTCCAACATATTTTCAACCTTTATGCCAGAATAGAACCTTTTTAATGTATGATTTCCAAATTCTAATTATTAAACCTGGTAATTCCTGGTAAAAGAGTCGCAATTTTTATTCAGAAACATCAAAATTTATTTTAATAGTACTTGTACAGTGCCAAGTTTGTCGCTACTTTTTAACCGACTGTACTTTTGTTTTTGAATCAAAATTCTTAATTAATAATTTAATTTTCCGAATGTAATTTCCATGCTCTATTTCAATAAAATCATCTTTTTGGTTTCACTGAATTCATTGGTAATCAGCTTATACAAATAAATACCACTTGCTAAATCGGTTGCTTTAAAATCTACCTCATAATTTCCAGCTGGTTTTTCTTCATTAACAAGTGTTGTGATATCATTGCCAAGAATATCAAAGACTTTAATTACAACGTTTGATGTCTGAGTAATTGTATATTTTATTTTTGTAGAAGGATTAAATGGATTAGGATAATTCTGCTCAAGATTAAAACCTGATACTACTGGCTCAGATGATTCTATATTCGACGGAATTAAATTAAGGTCTATTTTGTACATTGATCTGCCATAAGTACCAGCTACCAGTTCACGAGTAGCTGGATGAATCTCAATATCACCGATTGGAAGAACAGGTAAACCTTCTCCCAGCACCCACCAGCTTTGTCCGGAGTTAAAGCTGACATACATACCGACATCATTTCCAAGGTATAATCTTGAAGGATCAACAGGATCAACAGCGAACGCATCTACAGGTGCATCCGGCAAATTGCTGCTTATGTCACTCCAAGTTGTACCCATATCTGTACTTCTGAAAACGTGCGATTGGGGATCTCTCCACTTTAATCCATTGAAGGTAACGTAAACAATATTTTCGTTTGTGGGATCAACAGCAATGCGTGATACCCATCTTATAGGCAATCCATCTGAAATTTCATTCCAGGTAGTACCATTATCTGAAGAGACCCAAACATGTGAATCATCAGACCCTACATAAATCACATCAGAATTCGTGGGAGCAACCGCTATACTCGTGATTGTGCCTAATCTGCTTCCGGAAGTATAATCAGTTAACTTCGGGCTGATTTTAGTCCAGTTGTCAGCGCTGTTTGTAGTCCTGTATAAGTAATCTGTACCGTAGTAAAGAATATTATTGTTATTCGGATCCATAATAACAGGAGTATCCCAGTTTGTGGGTTCGCTTCCACTAATACCAGTAGTTGCCAATGAAAAATTATTACCACCATTGGTAGATTTGCCAAGATTGCCATACTGTGATTCAGCATAAATAATATTCGGGTTCGTAAAATCAACTAAAACATAAAACCCATCGCCGCCATAAATATGTTGCCAATTATCAATTCCTCCATCTAAAGTTCGACTGGTACCATTGTCCTGAGCGCCACCATAATAAGCAAGCGAATTGCTGGCATCTAATCCAATCTCATAAAATTGTGTTGCGGGTATTTGTGCCGGATTAGACCAATTTACACCACCATCGGTAGAAATATTAATTCCTCCATCATTACCATTTAAAATAAAAGAAGGGTCTGTAGGATTAAAAGCTAATGCATGGTGATCTACATGAAGTTGATTGGGGCCACCGTAACCATATATAATCGGCCAGGTAGCACCGCCATTAGTTGATCTCATAAACGCAACATCCAGTACACAAACCTGATCAGGATTGGTCGGATGAACTCTCACCTGCCCGAAATACCAACTGAATCCTCCTGTACCATCATCTAGCTCATTATCAGGATCAACATCCGTCCAGCTGTCACCAAAGTCTGTAGATTTAAACAAACTTATGATGTTGTAACCATCGGTGTAGAGTGCATAAACAATATCCGGATTAACCAAACTAAGTGCTAATCCAATTCTTCCAACATTTTGTGAATTAGGGTCTGGCAATCCTGCAGATGGAGGAATTAAATTCCAGTTATTACCGCCGTCAGTTGTTTTATAAATACCGCTTGAAGGACCATAAAGGTGTGAGCTGTTTGTTCTTCTAACTCTTTCCCACATCGTAGCCATCATTTTGTCAGGGCTTGTTGGATCCATTATTATATCAATAGCACCTGTTGAATCTGAAACGAAAAGAGACTTGTTCCAACTCGCTCCTCCGTCAGTAGATTTATATACTCCTCTTTCTTCATTTGGTGCAAAGTATGAACCAACAGCAGCAAGATAAACAATATTAGAGTTCGTAGGATCTACCAATACCCTGCCAATTGAAGTTGTTTCTTCTAACCCAAGGTAATTCCACGTTGATCCGGCATTAGTAGATTTAAAAACACCACCACCCGGAAAATTATTATGCCCTCCGTTCGCTTCACCTGTTCCAATATATACTACGTCTGGATTTTGAGGATCGATTGCTATATCTCCCACTGTTAATACTGCAAGTGAATCAAAAACAGGGAACCAGTTATTTCCCATATCTGTCGATTTAAAGACACCACCGGTTGAAAATCCTGCATAAACAATGTTAGGATCAGATGGATTAAACTCAATATCTACAACCCTGCCACCGACGTTAACAGGACCGGCAAACTCCCAAGCCGTTGTGGTTAATCCCTTGCTTAACCTGTTTTCAACAGTTTGTTTATTTAATTTATGTGCCTGTTCAATGGCATCAAGATATGCCTGTGGATCGGCATTCAGATATGGCCAGGTTTTTTTCAGGTATGACCATTCGTAAGGATACAACTTTGATTCTTTCTCATCATTTTCTTTTGAAGAAATTCTGAAACTTTCATTTATGAAATTCTCGCTTAAAAAAATCATCGAGATTGAAACAGACACTAATAAAATCAATGTATTAAAATGCTTCATAAAACACCTTTAAGTTTTAGATTAATATTAAGATCATTTTTTAAAAATATTTATAAAGAAAAACCAACTTCAAAATTATTACATTATCGGCTCTGAACTGATATACTCAGTTTTATAGATTTTCCATTTACCATTTTCCTTTTTCAGGATATGAACACCTTTTGAACGCATAGGTTGAAACCGCTGCCCTTTTGCAGCACGTGTTGTTTGCTCATAATATACTTTTGCTTCATCGCCAGTTATTTCTAAAACTTCAACTTTTTCAAGATTATAAGTCATATCAAAATTCTTAAATATATAATCCATTCCTTGTATCGTCGATTTTCTCTGTGGACAATCTTTATGAAGTGTTTTCAGCACTCTTTCTTTATCCTCTGCCTGTGTTGCGGCGATATTTTCATTTACGACTGCAATTAATTCCGTGGCTACTTTGGGATCAATGTTTTCCTGCTTTTGAACTGGCTGCTGTGTTTGTTCTGATTGCGGCGGCGGCAC
>JAPHUI010000212.1 GCA_026193755.1 Ignavibacteriaceae bacterium
CGATTGCAGGAATTTTTGGACAAGTTATTATTGGATTTATTAGCGACAAAGTTTGGTTCTGGGGTGGTAGAAGAAGACCTTTCATTCTTATTGGTGGAACGCTCGCTGCACTTATGATAATAGCACTACCCAATATTGGTAAGTTAAATGATTTTCTTGGAATTGGAAGTCTAATGGCAGTTGCAATTGTAGTCGCACTTACACTTGACCTAGCAATAAACATTAGCTTCAATCCAACCAGGTCTATAATTGCAGATGTAACTCCTGATGGTGTCCCAAGAACAAAAGGATACACCTGGATGCAAACTATTTCCGGTTTCTGGGGGGTGATGGCTTATGCAATTGGAGCTATCTTCGGAAATTATTTTCTCATTTATTTTGGAGCAATTATAGTTCTTGCTTTTTCTTTTATTCCTCCTTTCTTCATCAAGGAAAGTAAAGCATTGACGAATCATGAAAAAGAAACAGTTGTAACAGAAAAAAAATCAAAAGTAACGCAGTGGGGTGAGTTGTTTAAACTTTACTTTGCTCACGGTTTCTCGTGGATTGGGGTTCAGACGATGTTTGTTTATATAATCGCATACATACAACAAAAACTTAATCCTGCTGACCAAACAGAAACCGGACAGATTATTGCAATTTCCTTTCTTGTCTTAAATGCTGTCGGCTTTATCTTACCTGCATTTGTGCTGGAACCAATTACAGAAAAAATCGGACGTGTAAAAACTCATCTTACTTGCGTGGCAATTATGGCTCTGGGTTATTTTGGTATTGTATTGATTGGTAAATCATCCCTTATCCTTTATCTGTTAATGGCTGTCTGCGGCATCGGTTGGGCTGCAATTGTAAGTCTTCCTTTCGCAATTATGTCAGAAAAAGTTGATGAAAGCAGGATGGGATTTTTTATGGGCATTTTTAATCTTTCAGTAGTTCTTCCACAACTAATTGTTAGCCTTGTATTAGGATATTATATACAGGAAGCTCAGGATAAAAATTTAATTTTTATTATAAGTGGAATTACTCTTAGTATTTCCGCTGTGCTTTGGTTGCTGGTTAAGGAGAAAAAACCATTACTTTCCTAGTAAGAAGTTTATTAGATATTCTTCTCCCTGATTGAGAAAACAACGAATTTTTTCTGAAATAATAATTGCTCTCTATCTAGTTGTTTTTTACAATTGTTATAAGAAGGAAATTATATTTCGTTCAAATTGATAATGAGTTGAGAATTAGGTAGAATTAATCAAATAATTAAATCTTTCTTCTCAAACCAATATTGAGGAGGGCACAATGAAAAAAGATTTACTGTTTAGTTGTTTTGTGTTATTGATTGTAATTTGTTTTTCAACTACTAATATTGCTCAAAATAATTCTTCCGGCACAGGTCAGACACCTGGCTCACATCAAATTTCAAAAATAACTCGTATAAAAATACCAGCTAGTTTAGTTACACCCTGTCGTTATGTATACTATTACGATGCAACTACTTCAATGATTAGGAGATTTTCCTTTGACATTGGTTGTCCCGGCGGAGATCTTGCTTTCTGGACACCACCCACTTTCGCTTCCGGTGGAGTACAAGGGGGAAACGGAAATTTTTATATTCTCGATGCTGGTCCTTCAAGTTCCTTATGTCTAATGGATACAAGCAATGGTGATGTAACGGTACTAGGTCAGATTACAGGTATGGGAAGCGCTTCAGCTAATGGTATAGCTTATGATGCTGTCAATGACTCTTACTATTTATGCGGATATTCAGGATCAACAAATAATTTGTATAAACTCGATATTAATACTCTGACTGCTACACTAATTTCCAGCATTGGCTCACCGGGAAGTTCTATGATCGCTATAGCAATTAATTCCAGTGGAGTCGGTTATGGTTATGAACTGATGCCGGACAATAATGCTTACACATTTGATCCGGTATCCGGGACATCTGCTTTATTAGGTCCCATAGGATTCAACGCCCAATATGGTCAGGATATGGATATTGACATAGAATCTGGTATAATTTATTTGGCTGCTTTTAATTCTAATACTAATATCGGGGAATTCAGAACAATGGATCCGAATACCGGGATGACGACTTTGTTATCCCCTTTGCTAGATCAGATATCAGTATTAGAATTTGACAATGAATACAATATAATCCCTGTAGAATTAATCTCATTTACGGCTAGCGTAAATCAGAAAAATATTAATCTAAACTGGATAACTTCTACTGAAACTAATAACCAGGGTTTTGAAGTACAAAGAAA
>JAPHUI010000407.1 GCA_026193755.1 Ignavibacteriaceae bacterium
AACATTGTTATTGTTCGTTACGGTCACTTCTCCCATTTCAGGTTTTATCTCTTCACCTTTCCAGGATGTTTTGAAATATCCCGTTCCAGCTTCAATATGTATATCAGGATTATTCAGAAGATCTAGCATTGTCCACCAATTTTTATATCTGGCATTTTTGTATCTGCCAGCCAATCGCTTCCTCTCAGCAAAAGTGCATAGCACGCTTCAGCGGTTGCTTTGGTTGTTTTCCAATCCTGCACCTGTTTTTGTTTCAGCAGCCAGACTTTCATCAAATCAACAGATTCCTGGTCTTTAGTAATTTCATCAACTGCTTCGATCAACAAAGCTTGTGTTTCAATCGGTGCCTGATACCACCACCATCCCCATTCCTCTTTAAAGTACATTCCCATCTCGTCATTGAATACAGCATTTTCAATTATCGATTTGATAATAGCTTTTGCAGTCTTTGCATCGTACATCCTGTAAAGAGCAAGTGCAATCATTCCCTGCATATACTTGTTGTTGCTCAGCCAATATTTTTGTGCCTGACCTTTCCAATAATCGAAAGCTTCTTTGTGTTTATCATCAACTGGAATATCGAGATAGTAACTCCTGCCATAAAGATACTGGGCTTGTATATAGCCTATATGTTTCTTGGTTAAATCAGCACCTATTTTCTTCAGGTATTCATAGTCTTCGTACATTCTGGCATCGGTATAGAGAACTGCTTTACGAAGCATTTCCCACGTTGTTGAGTTTTCTCTTATATCTTTAATTCCTAGCCGTTCAAGATGCCCCATTCCAACAACAATGTATTGAGTGATGAAACGATTTTCAGGAAGTCCCGGGAACCATGGCCATCCTCCATTTGAATATTGCATTTCTTGAATCTTCTGTTGCGCACGATCAAGTTCGTTTGCCATTCTGGTCAAATCGAAAAGCAAGCCAACTCTTCTTTTTCTTTCTGTTTCATCCTGTGCATCAAGAACCCAAGGAGTTTCTTCGAGAAGTGCAGACTTTAATTCCTGGTTCTTTTCAAGATTTGAAAGGAGTGCTTCTTTATCAACTTCTTTCCAGGAATCAAAAATCTTTTTGATTTTTGGACTTGAGTTTGCAATGTGAGTTGCAATACTGTTTGCGTAAAACCTGTTGAATACCTGCTCAATACATTCATAAGGATATTCCATCATATAAGGCAATGCCTGAATTGCATACCAAGCAGGATTTGCAGTAAACTCAAGTGTAAGATTATAATTCTGCAAAGTTGGTGAATTATTTTCCATCAACTTTTTCAAAATGAAAGTCTTTGTTTCGTGTCCTTTTACAGGCAGCGGAAGAGTTTCTGTTACGAGCATTCTGTTAACTAAGATCGGCAGAGCATTTTCTTCACCATCAGAAAACTCACCTGACTTTGCAATTACTCGATAAACAATTGCATCAACTTTGCCGAAAGGAACTTTCAGTCTCCAGCTTAATCCTTCACTCATTCCTTTTTCTGCCGAGAAGGATTTTATGTTATCAGTATTTTCAAACAACGCATCTATTGGTTTCATTGTGAAAGCATCGAACAATTGCAAAGTTGCAGAACCAGAAAGAGAATGGTCTGAGAGGTTACTAACTTTAGCGGTGAAATAAATTTCATCGCCTTCTCTTAAAAATCTCGGGGGGTTCGGCATAATCATCAAATCTTTTTGCGTAACAGTTTCGTTGTAAACGATTCCGCTCTTAAGGTCTTTCGTAAGAGCAAAGCCCATAAATTTCCATCTTGTCAATGCTTCAGGTACTGTGAAAGAAATTATTATTTCACCCTTTTCATTTGTTCGTAATTCAGGATAGAAGAAAGCTGTTTCATTCAAATTTTTCCTAACGGAAACACCATCGAATGTTCCCTGAGGTACCTTATTTAAATCTTTATCGTGTCCATTCGCAAGTTTTGATGCGGTTACAGATGGACTTTCTTTTTTCGATTCATATTCTGCATTAAAACCACCTGCTTCCAAACTTATTTCATCTAAAGCCGCTTGGTTGACTGATTCGATTCTTCCGCTCTTATAACGAAGTCCATCGCTATATCCATAACCATAAAAATAAAATCCAAAGTTGTTGATGTACGGATAATAAAAATTAATCCACGACACATAAGTATTCCATCCTTCATTGTAAAAGTTTGAATTTATGGTCGTAAAATTATTATCGGCAGTCCAGTTCCATCTGGAACTAAAGTAAGGATACACATTGAAACCCCAATAATTCGCGGCGAATGCATCCAGGGATGCATCATACATTGAAGCTAGCAGCTCTGTTGCAACCGCATCTCCATTAGTACCAGAAATTTTCAGCTTCCATTCTTCTTTCGAGCCGGGCAGAATTTTACTTCTAAAAGTTTCAAATGAAATATTTAATTGTTTGTTCGACCATGGGACAGAAATAACATTCGAGACAATTTGAGCTTCATTATTTATAATGGAAGTAAAATGAACAACAAGATTGCCACGGTATTCTTCTTTGATCGGAATCGAAACTTCTTTCTGTTCTTTATTCAGTTCTATCCATTCTTTGCTTAAAACTTTACCATCGTACTCAATTTCATAAAGAACTTTAACGTTTTCAGCAGAAGCAACATACAGTCTTACTTTTTGTCCCGGTTCGTAGCTTTTTGAATTATAGTAAACCCAGAGTGGTTCATTGACAGGAGTTTTGTTCGATTCAGGTGCAAACACTGTGAAATATTTAACAAGTTCAACCAGAGTTCCGTTTTTATCTTTTGATTTTAAAGTTAGAACGTATTTACCTGGCTGCCAGTCATCCAAATCATTAAATGAAATGAAAGAGCTGTCAGTTGTAACAAAGCTTGATTCAAAAACCTTCTTTTCCTTTTTCCATGTAAAAGGCTGATCTTCAACGTTGTAAACATCGTGTGGAAAGTAATTGTGGTATTCTTCTTCTGTTAAAATGAACTTATCAGGTTTCCCCCATAACCGATTTCTATAAACTCTTTCGGGTGTCTTTAATTTTTGAACTTCAATTGAAACATTCGCTTTTTCAAATTGTCCGTTAAGATTTGTTGTTGAAAAGGTATACTTAGCAACCGAATCACCTTGAACAATATCAGGAAGATTGATATTTGCAAGAAGAGCAACGTAGCCCGCACTTACATATGTCTGAGCTGAGTGAGTTTCGCCTGTTACATCAACAACATCTGCATAAACAGTAAAATTAAAAGCGGGTTTCGTCTCCTTCGGTATTGAAAGGTCCGGAATAAGATCAAATTCTATTTTGAATTTTCCATCTTTGTCGGTTTTTGTAGTACCATTTGTGATTTCCATTTCAGTATTTCTGCCCCAGTACCAGCTGTAGTAGTATCGCCATCCGAAATCAAAGTAAGGGAAGTAAGTTGATCTTACAAC
>JAPHUI010000101.1 GCA_026193755.1 Ignavibacteriaceae bacterium
GATTTCTCCAATCCACGGACAAGGAAATCATCTATCTTCGTGTCCGTAGTTTCAGCCCATTTCCGAAGTCTGCTAAGAACAACCTTTTTGAATATGAAAATAATAATTACCGCTCCTATAAAGATTCCAAGGGCAATTAAATAAGCTTCTATTGTATTTCCGAAGTATGTTTGGTTCAGTAATTCTTTCAATTTTATTCTCCTTTATTTTTTAAATTATATATTTTTATTAAGTTAATGACTATAACCAGCCGTTCCGTCTCTTCTTGGATCTGCTGCTCCTTTCCATTCACCGTTTTCAAATGCAATTGCATTTATTCCGCCAAAGTACGGATTGAGTCCTTTAACTATTATTTCGGATGGTTGTTGTTCAAAGACAAAACCAGAATTTATAAGATTGGCTTTTTGTGTTGTCGGAATGTTATCTGATTCCATGTAAACAGTTTTATCCGGTGTAACGTGAATTCTCGGATAGGGAACAGCGTCCTCTAAGTTTAAGCCGGCGTCTATCCACAAGCTAATAAACTGCACTATTGCCGAAATTATTCTTTCACTTCCCGGGCTACCAATTGCCATAACCGGTTTCCCGTCTTTCATCAGAATTGTTGGAGTCATTGAAGAATAAGGCATTGCATCGGGTCTGAGGTTAAACGGATTTCCCGGCTCGCTTAATTTAAATTCATTCATGTAATCGTTATAAAGAAAACCAAGTTCAGGACTTGCAGCTTTGGAACCGAAGTAATTATTAATACTTAAAGTTGCACTAACAACCATTCCGTTTTTATCGACTACTGAGAAATGAGTTGTTTCTCCATTTGAATAATCGTCTATTAATTTTTTTGCATGATTCTTATCAATTTTCAGATTGACATCTTCCTGATAATTAATAAGGTCTTCAACTGGTTCTTCACTTCTTGAACTATGAGCAATCTGAAGAGCAATTGCGATGAGTTTTAACCTGTCATCACTTTCCAGCTTTAATTTTTCCGATGGATATTGTTCAAGAATATTTAATGCCTGAATAATTACCCAGCCACCTCCGGGCGGGGGCATAGTATAAATTTCATATCCACGGTAGGTGCCCCTAAGAGGTTTTTGATTTTTAGGATTTGCGAGATTTGTTAAATCATCTTTCGTAATCCATCCATTATTAATCTTCATATCTTCAACAATCTTTTTTGCAATGTCACCGCAGTAAAAATCCTCGGCACCTTTTTCTGCAAGCTGCTTTAATGTTTTTGCAAGCACAGGCTGCTTCCAGGAAACATCTTTTTTAATTAAAGAACCACCCTTACCGAGAAATAGTTCACTTGTAACGGGATCCTTTCTTAATTCATTTTGATTAAACTCGAGAACTTTATGTCTGAATTCAGCAAGAGGAAAACCTTCTTCTGCAAAACCGATTGAAGGGTTTAACAAATCGCTCCATTCTAACCCGGCAGAATAGTTTTTCCAAAGATAGTCAAGAACCTTTACCATTGAAGGAACAGTTGTTGCCTTATATTTTACCAGATCTTGTTTGGAAATATTTTCAGGTAAATTTAATGGCGAAAAAGAAGTGCCATTTATTATTATTGGTTCATCGCCAGGTTTATAAATAAGAAACTGAGCCTGTCCGCCCAAACCACTCTGTGCAGGCTCAGTGACAGCCAAAGCAAAGGCAACAGCGATGGATGCATCAACGGCATTTCCGCCTTGCTTAAGGATTTGCAATCCTGCTGAAACTGCCTCCGGAGAACCGGCGGAAATTACCCCAACATTACTATCTTTAGAATCTGAGCAAACAGAAAAGAAAATAAATATTACCACGGAAAAATTAGTGAGAGACTTAAAAATCTTCATAAACAACCATTTATCAAAGCTTAATTACAATTTTCAGTTATCATTGTTTGATTTTACAAAGTACAATATCTAATTTATAACCTCAAGTATTAGATTCCAATTTTAATGTTGATAACATTTGTACAAAAACAGGGGAAAGCCTTTACAAGCAATGGGTAATGAACCGACATTCAAAGCATCTCCCGAATTTAAAGAAGACGCACACTTTTCTTCCTTCAATCAGTATAAAAACGTTTACGAATATTCTATTGCAGATAAGGATAGATTCTGGAGCGGTGAGGCAAGAGAGCTTTACTGGTTTAACTTGTGGAAAGAAGTTAAACAGGGCAAAGCCTTTAGTTCGAAATGGTTCGTCGGCGGTAAAACCAATATTAGCTACAATTGTCTCGACAGACATTTATTAACAGAGAAAAGAAATAAAGCAGCAATTATCTGGGAAAGTGAATCTGGCGAAAGCAGAATACTAACCTATCAATTATTGTTTACACAGGTTTGTAAGTTTGCCAACGTTTTAAAGAATATAGGAGTTAAAAAAGGCGACTACGTAATTATTTATATGGGTGTTATTCCCGAAGCTGTGATAGCAATGCTTGCTTGCAGCAGGATTGGCGCTATTCACTCCGTAGTTTACAGCGATCTCAGTAGCAATGCTCTTGCTGAACGAATAAATAGCATTTCGTGCAAATACCTGGTTACCCAGGATTATATTCTTAGAAAAGGATTCCAGGTTAATTTAAAAAGTAAAGTGCAGCTTGTTCTTGAAAATTCGGCTACGATAGAAAAAGTAATTGTGTTTAACAGATCGAGAGAATCTGAGCTTAAACCAATTCACGAAAAAGAAGTAATCTGGCAGCATGAAGTATCAAAAGTACCGGATGAATGTGAAGCTGTCCCTCTTCTTTCACAACATCCTCTCTTTAGCATGTTCACTAATGGTCCTAAAGGAGATTTGATAAATATACTTCACCTTACAGGCGGATATATGGTTCAGACATATCTCACTTCTAAATGGATATTTGATCTCAAAGGCAACGATATAATCTGGTCCGTTTCAGATATTAGCTGGATATCTGCACACTCATATAGTATTTACGGTCCGCTGCTTAATGGTGTAACTACTTTTCTATATGAAGGTGTACCAATTTATCCCGAACCTGATAAATACTGGCAACAGGTTTCTAAGTACAGAATCAATATTCTTTACCTTAATCCGACAACTATCAGGGCGTTGTCAAAACTTGGCAACGAATGGGTATTTAAACATGATATTTCAAGCTTAAGATTACTGGGAATAAAAGGCGAGACAATAAAACCGGAAACCTGGCTATGGTATTATGAAAATGTTGGGAAGCAAAAATGTCCCGTTGTTGATACATGGATTCAGACAGAAACAGGAACAGCAATTATTTCCCCGCTGCCGGGCGCTTCCGAACTCAAACCAGCATCTACAGGTTGTCCATTCCCGGGTGTTGAAATTGATATTGTTAATCTTAATGGTAATCCTGTTAAGGAAGGAGAAGGCGGCTACCTAATTATTAAAGACAGCTGGCCATCAATGTTCTCCGTAGAAAAAGAGGAAAAGGCAGAAGCAAATCTTAATTGCTGGAAACAATTTAAAGGAAATTATTTTACCGGTGATGCCGCAGTAAGAGAAAGATGTGGGTTTATAAAAATACTTGGCAGGGTGGATGACGTAATTAAAGCAGCAGGCAACAGGGTTGGCGGCTCGGAGATAGAAAAAGTTATAATGTCTCATGCTTCAGTAAAAGATGCTGCTGTGGTCAAACGTATAGATGAAATATTTGAAAATGCAGTCGTAGCATTTGTTACTCTTAATAATACTGAGGGAACACCCCTTTTAAAAGAAGAGTTGAGAAATTTTGTGGTGGAAAAGATCGGTTCTCTAGCCAAACCTGACGAGCTTATCTTTCTGGATGATATGCCAAAATTAGAGGACGGTAAAATCGACCGGAGTATTTTGAGAGAAAAAGCAAAAGAAGGTTTGAAGGAATTATCAGGCGAAGAAGCAGAGCACCAAAAAATACTAGAGACTTTGCGGGAGAATTATCAGAAAATATACCTTGACTAGTCATTTGATAAGAATCAACAGAAAAAGTTAATCCAGACAATTCTTAACCTCGTTCGAGAATTCATTCGTAAAAAAGATTACTTACTATTTGTTTATCACTTAATCTTTTCTAATCTTACACAGAGCACTTAATTCAATTCTTAAACTTTAACAAATTTTATGGAGGCTGTTATGAAAAAACTTATTGGCATTTCTTTGCCCATTCTTTTACTCTTTCTTTTTGCTGCAAGTGTTTCAGCTCAGCAATGGACAGATGAGCAGAA
>JAPHUI010000278.1 GCA_026193755.1 Ignavibacteriaceae bacterium
ACTAAATCAGATGTTAATGATTATTACTTCCGTGCTAAATTAACCGCAGAAACTTCTGTTAAAATTGATGGTAATCAAACTGATGTTAAAGCAATCTCAGTCTACATTCCCGAACCGATAATTAAGGAAGAGGAGACCCTCTGGAAAGAAAAAGGAATCAATTATTCTTTCGATAAACAATCCAGTGAATGGCTAAACATTCTGATTGGTTTTCTACCTTGGGTTCTTATAATAGCGATCTGGGTAATTATAATGAGGCGTATGCAGGGACAAAGTGGTGGCTCAAGAGGAATATTTTCGTTTGGTAAAAGTAAAGCCAAGCTCATTAGTCAGTCGGGCCAGAGAGTCACATTCCGTGATGTAGCAGGTGCAGATGAACCAAAAGTAGAGCTTCAGGAAATAATTGAATTCCTGAAAGAGCCAACGAAGTTTCAGAAGCTTGGCGGAAAAATTCCCCGTGGTGTTCTGCTTTTAGGACCTCCGGGAACTGGTAAAACCCTCCTAGCTCGGGCTGTTGCTGGTGAGGCAGGAGTTCCGTTTTTCTCTATAAGCGGTGCTGATTTCGTTGAAATGTTTGTCGGTGTTGGTGCAAGCCGTGTAAGAGATCTGTTTGATCAGGGGAAGAAGAATGCACCCTGTATTATTTTTATAGATGAAATAGATGCAGTTGGAAGGCATAGAGGTGCAGGACTTGGAGGCGGGCACGATGAACGTGAACAAACACTTAATCAATTACTGGTTGAGATGGATGGTTTTGAACAGAACAGCGGAGTAATAATTATTGCAGCAACCAACCGTCCCGATGTTCTTGATCCGGCTTTATTAAGACCCGGCAGGTTTGATAGACAGGTTGTTGTTGACAGACCAGATGTGAAAGGAAGAGAAGGAATTCTAAAGGTACATACCAGAAACATTCCGCTGGATCAAAAAGTGGACCTTGAAGTACTTGCTAAAGGTACACCAGGATTAGCTGGTGCAGACCTTGCTAATCTTGTAAATGAAGCTGCTCTTCTTGCAGCCAGAAAAAATAAGAAAAAAGTTGAGATGCTTGATTTTGAGGAAGCTAAAGATAAAGTTATGATGGGAATGGAAAGGAAGAGTCTTATCATTTCAGAGGAGGAAAAGAAAACAACTGCTTACCATGAAATTGGTCATGTTCTCGTTGCCAGAATGATACCTGAAGCCGATCCGGTTCATAAGGTGACAATTATTCCCCGTGGACGTGCATTGGGTGTTACCAGCTATCTTCCTATTGATGAGAAACACACATATTCAAAAGAATATCTTGAAGCTATAATAACTTATGCACTAGGCGGCAGAGCTGCGGAAAAAATAGTTTTCGAGCACTACACTACAGGTGCAGGGAACGATATTGAAAAAGCAACAAACATTGCCCGGAAGATGGTTTGTGAGTGGGGTATGAGCGAAAAAATGGGTCCGATGAGTTATGGTGCAAAAGAAGAAGAAATATTTTTAGGTCGCGAAATACAAAAACATCGGGATTATAGTGAAAAAACCGCCATTGATATTGACGAAGAGATTCGTTCAATTATCAACCACGGAATGAACCGGGCAGAGAAAATTTTAATGGATAATATTGATCTGCTTCACAAACTTTCTAAGGAACTTCTTGAACGTGAAATTTTGGATTCAGAGGAAATAGAAAAAATAATTAAAGGCGAAGAGCTTCCGCCCATACTTGCTGATGAAAGTAAAAAGAAAGGTGAAGAAATTCCCGAACACGTTAAAGCTATGATTCAGCAGCGTAAGCAAAAGGACACTCCAGTAAAAGATGACGCAAATTGATAATGGTACGATTAAGTACAAAGATGAATTATTCCGGAAATTAATTCATCTTACTTCACTATCAATTCCAATTGTTTATTATTTTATTTCGAAGGGAACAGCTGCACTTATTCTGGCAATTCTTACGGGGCTAGCCTTAATTATTGATTTAACGAGATATCTTCATCCGGAAATCGGAAGAATATTTTATAAGATTTTCGGTTTTCTACTCCGCCCGCATGAGCTTGATCACAAAAAGAAAAATCTTAATGGTGCTACGTATGTCCTTATTTCTGCGCTCATTAGCGTTCTTATTTTCCCTAAAGTAATTTTCATCAGCGCATTTTCAATACTAATTATCGGCGACTCACTTGCAGCACTTATAGGCAGAAAATTTGGTAAAAGAAAATTTCTCTTTAAAAGTTTTGAGGGAACTTTAACCTTTTTCATTAGTGCATGTATAGTGATTTTATTTACACCTAAAATTGGCGGGTTCAAAGAAGAGTATTTAATTGGGTTTATAGGTGCATTTGTGGGTGCCATAGTAGAAAATATTTCGTTTAGATTAATCGATGATAATTTATCAATTCCTCTTTCGGTTGGATTTACGATGTGGGGTTTATATCTCGCAATATTACCCAATCTGGAACTAATACTGTCAAACGTACCGAGGTAGTTATGAAAATATTTTTATTTATATCATTAATATTTATTGCTTTTGTTCTTAA
>JAPHUI010000454.1 GCA_026193755.1 Ignavibacteriaceae bacterium
AAAGGTATCTGCAAAGAATAAAGCTGTCTTTGCACTTCTGCCGGGTAGAATTCCAGAAGAAATTCCAAACGATCTTTATCTTCGTCTTTTGAGAATAATTGATTTTGTTTCCGGTATGACAGATTCCTTAGCTGTTTCACTCTTCCGAAAGATAAAAGGTATTTCCCTGCCGGGTGGAAGGGTTACTGAATAAATAAAAATGATCATTGAATTTTTTCTATGAGCTGGATATTTGGATATTTTGGAAACCGAGAAAGACATCAAATCGATTCGCCAGAAACTCCTATTCATTCTTATCAAAGTTACAACCTCATCCTTTACACAGGGGGAAATAACAAGACAATATTTCATAAATCGGATACTTTAAATTCAAGTTGCTGGGCTGCTGCTGGAGTCGGACTTAAGCAATCAGGTAATGGATATATAAATTTAAATACCAGTGGTTGGAATAATTATTTAAGCCCTAGGGAAGTTGACCTATCTGAAGTAAATGGACATTATGTTGCACTAAAATATGCTGACGATGAACTAAAATTCTTTGCTGACGAATTAGGGCTCAGGGAAATATTTCTTGTTAAACTTTCTGGAGGTTGGGGATTTACAACCAGAATTGATTGGTTAAAACATTTTATAGATCCTGACTTTGGCTTGCAGGAGTTCGGTGCAAGATGGCTTTTGCAGAATCAGATCTCCCGAGGCAGTATAATAAAAAATGTCAAACGACTTGTGTGTGCTAGTGCAACTATAAAAAATAATATTCTTAAAGTTGAAGAAAATCCTTGGCAACCTGATTTTGAAGTTGAAGGTGGAAAAGAAAAATTTGAATCTACTTTAAAACAACTCCTTTCAATTGGGAAAAAGAAAACCTCTTTAAGTTTATCAGGAGGTTTAGATTCCCGACTACTGCTATCTTATCTTCTAAATAAATACTCCGAACAATGGGAGACACACACTTTCGGTGATCCAAATCATCCGGATTCAAAAATTGCCTCAGAGCTTTTAAAATCTGTAAACCTCGAAAACATAATTATAAATGAGGCTATACCTTCTAAAGAAAAGGCAATAGAGCTGTTGAGAAACTTTGCGCTGCAATCTGTCGTGACAAGTCGAATCAGCTCAATTTTAAACTTAAGATTTTACGATCTGATAGCCGCAGAAAATAAAGTAATTGTTGACGGTGGTTTCGGAGAAATGTGGAGGAGAGAGTTTGCAAACAAGTTTTTGTTGTTAGGCAAGAAGGCTTTACTAGCAAAGGATGTCGAAAAAACTTTTAGACTTTTTAGCGACTCGAAGCCGGATTTATTTTCAGAAGATGCAATTAAAGAAATGAGGGTCGGATCAGTTTCTCAGATTGAAAATATTTTTTCAGAGTTGCCCGATGCAAACGAAATAAATCTGGAAAACTGGCTTGATATTTTTACAATCCGGGCAAGGTTAATAAATACCTCTGCACCAGAGCAGGCAAGAGTTGATAATTATGCAGTTTCGTTTATGCCGTTTATTCAAAAGGACATACTTAAAATTTTATTCAGTTTTTCTGTTAAGGAAAGAAAGAATGGAAAACTCTTTAAGGATATTATCAGAAGAAATGCAACAGCTTTAACAAGAATCCCCTTAGTAAAAGGAAACATTACTTATCCATTCGGCGCATCTTCATTATCAGCCAGGGTATATTCAAAATTTAAAAAGAAAACTGGACTATCTTACAAAGGTAAAAGAATTGATGAAATACTCACTTTCCTTAGAGATTTTATTTTAGATTTACTTAATTCATCCCGGGTCAGGAATTATGAACTTTATGACCGCAGGAAAATTGAGCGGTTAGCAAAAGGGTTTTCTTCTAACAGTGCTGAATTTAATTCTGAAATAGATTGGTTTCTTTCATTCGAATTGTTCAGGCAGGGGATATCAAAATAGTTGTTACTGAGTCTTTACTCAGTCTTCATATCTCTCGTCATTAAGTCGGTTGTTGCCTTTATCGGGTCTTTATCTTCAAAAAGAATTTTGTAAACTTCATTTGTTATTGGTGTTTCGATATCTATTTTACTAGCAAGCTGGTTTGCGGATCGAGTAGTTTCAACTCCTTCAGCAACCTGTTCCATTGATTTTAAAATTTGCTTAAGTTTTTTTCCTTTTCCAATTTGTTCTCCCACGAATCTATTACGGCTGTGCCGGCTCATACAGGTAACGATCAAATCACCCATTCCCGAAAGTCCGGCAAACGTTTCAGGTCGCGCACCCATTGCTAAACCAAGTCTTGAAATTTCAGCAACGCCCCTGGTCATTATTGCGGCCTTTGTGTTATCTCCAAAACCTGCACCGTCAATTATTCCCGCACCTATCGCAATAATGTTTTTGAAAGCTCCTCCAAGCTCTACACCGAGTATATCTGTTGAAGCATAAATTCTAAAGTAAGAAGTCATAAATGCAGCCTGGATTGTCTTTGAAGTTTCTATATCGGCAGATGCGGCAACGACAGCAGTAGGTACTCTTTGGCTAACTTCTTCAGCGTGGCTGGGACCAGATATTACACCAAACTGGTTTTCACTTATGTGAGGAAAAATATCTTTTACAAGTTGGGACATCGTCATCAAGGTGTTTTTTTCAATTCCCTTTGAAACGCTAACCAAAATTGCATCTTCAATTTTATGATAATTTATATTTTTAACTACTCCTCTAAGAAACTGGGAAGGAACAGCAAGCACTATAAGATTTTTATCGTCAGTTGATTCGTCGATATCATTAGTGATGATTATTTCTTTGGGGATTTTTATTCCGGGAAGGTAATCTGTATTAATATGTTTTTTAATTAATTCTTTGGCGTAACTTTTTTTGTATTCCCAGAGAGTTACGTTGTGACCGTTGTAGTGGAGTAGAATTGCAAGGGTAGTTCCCCAGCCGCCGGCGCCGAGAACCGAAATTTTCATTTATTTACTTTTAGGTTTCTTTCTGAAACTTAATTTATGTTCGTTACCGTTGATTATTCTCACCAGATTTTTTCGGTGAGTAAAAATAACAAGCACAGTCACACCAATTATAAAAGGAAATAGTGTGCTGTAACCTGGAATATCAACGTGAAAAAGATTTTCCCTGATAAATAAAGTTGATGGGACACTTATTGCCGCAATAATAGATCCAAGTGAAACATACCTTGAGATCAGCACTACCAATGCAAAAATCCCGACAGCAATCAGCATATCAATTGTTATTAACATTAAAAGCATACCGAGTGCAGTGGCAATTCCTTTTCCACCTTTAAATCCGGCAAAGATTGTCCAGATATGTCCAATTACTGCAGCCATTCCTGCAATAATTTGAACTAAAGTAAAATCATCAAATGGAGAAACGTTTTCAAAAGGAAGTGGACCATAAAATAATCTGGCAATAAGAACAACTGCTATAGATCCTTTTAGTGCATCGAGAAAAATTACTAACAAACCGGACTTCCAACCCAACACACGTATTACATTCGTTCCGCCGGCGTTCCCGCTACCATGTTCCCTGATATCAATTCCACCGACCATTTTACTTATAATAATACTGTTCGGAATTGATCCTACCAAGTATGACAGTATTACTATAATTGCTAATAACAACATTTATTTACCATAAAATTGAGTTTAAAACCTAAAGAATTAACAATTAATAAACAACGAAAATTCGTACCATAAAATAATCAACAAATTGATCACATTGGATGATACATTAATTAATAGGGTTCAGGGAGAAGTAGTATTTTCTACACAAATAGTTAAAATGTTTTTTTTTGAGGCTGGTTTTAATATATTTGCGCTTCAAATTAAAGGAGTTGATATGGCTAAACAGCAATCTTTTGCAGATAAATTAAAAAAGAAGAAAAAAAGCGATTTAATTTCCGTAAAGCTTATAAAAGCTATGAAAACAGCAAAAGGGAATTATAAATTCAATGAAAGATTCGTACAGATAGAAGATATTAATAAAATTACGGAAATAAAGTAATTATTAATTATTTTAGTTTTTAGTTCAAAACAGAAACGCGATGGATTAAAAGTTTATCTTTCGCGTTTTTTAATTAATTTGCTTTTCCGGCTATTCCTTTCTGAAAAGACTCAATGACCAGCTACCTTCCAGTTCAAGTAATTTTTGTTTTACATCCAAACCGCCACCATAACCGA
>JAPHUI010000338.1 GCA_026193755.1 Ignavibacteriaceae bacterium
CCGCGAAAGTTTATCAGCCAACTTCAAAGCAATTTCTGCGGTAGGAATATTCTTCTCTTTGGATTCTAGAAGTACGCGTTTCGCTACATTAAAGATCGAGTGTTCCCACTCCCTGCTGAAATGATTTTCAATCAACGGATCATTATTAATATGACCGTATTGTTCATTTGCGCAGGTAACAATTCCCATTCTGTTGGTTAAAAAATCAGGGACGTATACTATCCCTAAATCGTGAATAGCTTTTCCATCTCTTTTCATATCTTCAAGCTGATTATTCGCTGCACCGCAGACTGTTTTAGCTTTAAGTAGTGGAATTGTTTTCTGATTTAGAATTGCACCAGTAGCGTTTGGTGAGAAGATATCGCACACCTCACTAAAGATGGAAAGATCTTCTTTTTCAACTAATCTGCAATCGAGATTTTTTCCAGAAAATCTTTTCTTCGCTGAATTTATGTGGTCAGGATTTATGTCAGTGCCTATAACCTTTTTCACATTTCTATCAAACAGAAATTGAATTAATGGTTCACCAACGTGTCCCAGTCCCTGGATTGCAACTATTTTACCTTTTAGTGTTCCCATTTCTAAAAATTCCAGCGCCGCTTCCATTCCTGAAATTATTCCTTTTGCAGTGGGGGCTGAAGGATTTCCACTTCCGCCAAATTCCGGAGGTATACAAGTAGTAAACCTCGTACCGGAAAATACATTTGCCATATCTTCTACGCTTGTTCCAACATCTTCAGCGGTCACATAACAACCATTCAAAGAAGACATAAACAACCCATACTCCTGGTATATTTTTTTTCTAATCTCAGGATTCATTTTGTCAAATTCTGGATTGTGGGCAATAACACCTTTACCTCCTCCCCACCAAAGACCTGCGAGAGCGTTCTTAAATGTCATCCCGGCACCGAGTCTTAAACCATCTCTGAAATAGTCATCAATTGTATCGTAACTCCAGTATCTCACACCTCCGGCTGCCTGTCCTCTGTTTGTCCGATGAACAAAAGCTCCGAGAAGCATATCATATTCATCAGAAACTTTACAGAACCAGCCTTCGTGTTCAATAAAATCTCTGCCATCATTTATGAAAAAATCTGCAATTGGCTGCAATATGGAGTGAGATGCAGTGAGACTTTTCTTTTCCTCATTATACACAAAAAAGAATTTTTTTATATTCTCTTTTTGTAGAAATTTAATAAAGTCAATAGGTGTTAATGAAAGCAGGTCGGGTTTTTTAAGCATAATTCCCCCACTTTAAGATTCATAAAATATTTTTAGATAATATCTATTTTTTCTGTCGGAACAGATAATTTATCAACTATGTTGCTCTCATTTATTATAATAGCACTTAGCTTATTACCGGAACAAGCAGCTGTATCAATATAAACAGTATCACTTTTTTCATCGTAAGTTATTTCCTGAAATCTTGTATGGCCTACAACTTGTAATTTATTCAGGTTTAAAAGCTTATCCCGTGTCCATAAAATTCCATGCTCACTATTCAGATCTTTTTCAACAATATTTATGAGCTTCTGTTTATCTGCCAGCGGATTTTTACCGAGCTTTCTTGAATAGTGGTTGGAGATTCCTGCATGACATATAAAGCAATCACTTAAATCAAGGATCAACGGTGCTTTTATTATGTAGTTAAGATGCTTGTTCATTTCAGCAAAACGATTGCTGTAAGAATCCAAAGTAGTCTCTGAACCATTAAAAACCCATGATCTGCCTAAAAGACTGGATGGATGCTTTATAAAATAATAAAACATATAGTCGTGATTGCCCGGAGTGAAGGTTATCTTATTTTTCTTTACGAATTCAACAACCTCGTAGCTATATTTTCCTCTGTCCACAAGATCACCAACACAACAAACCGGTATATCAGGATACTTTTTTAAAATTAAAGCGTAAAGCTTTTTAAGTGTATTATAACAACCGTGAACATCCCCGATTACTGCTACCATAATTAGATGTGCCGAGTCTCCTTTGCATATTTAGTTAGTTCGTCGCGGAATTTTGGATGAGCTATTTTGATTAGCTCACGTGCTCTTTCTTTTAATGATTTTCCAAAGAGTTGCGCAACTCCGTATTCGGTTACAACATAATGAACATCTCCACGCGATGTGACCACACCAGCGCCGGGTCTTAGTTCTCGCACTATACGCGAGAATTCACCATCTTTAGTAGTCGAAGGAAGCGCAATTATAGGTTTACCCCCCTCTGAGTGGGCGGCACCTCTGATAAAATCTACTTGTCCGCCAATCCCACTAAAAATTCTTGTGCCGATAGAATCTGCACATACCTGCCCTGTCATATCAATTTCAATCGCAGAATTTATCGCAACCATTTTTTTGTTCTGTGCTATTATGAATGGATCATTAACATATTCCTGTGGATGAAACTCGATGACCGGGTTATTATCTATAAAATTAAAAAGTTTTTTTGTACCAAGGACAAACCCTGCAATTATCTTCCCTGGATGAATCGTTTTTTCTTCCCCGTTAATTATACCCTCTTCAACAAGGCTAACAATTCCATCGGAAAACATTTCAGTATGAATTCCAAGATTTTTTCTGTCCCGTAAATATCTCATAACTGAATCAGGTATTGCGCCAATCCCCATCTGCAAAGTTGATCCATCTTCAATAAGGTCAGCTACATTTTTACCAATGGTATCATAAATTTTTAATATCTCTTCGCTAGCATTCGGATCTATCTGAGGCAATTCCTGTATTGGTTCAGAGTGTTCAACTATATGATGAATTCTGTTAATATGGATAAAACAATCGCCCAGTGTACGTGGCATTTCACTATTAACCTGAGCAATTACAACTTTTGCTTTTTCAGCAGCAGTCTTAATATTACCAACATCAACTCCGTAACTACAAAAACCATGCTCATCCGGAAGTGACAGATTAAGAAGTATTACATCAACGGGTATAATATCTCTTTTGAAAAGAAGTGGAACTTCTGAAAGGAAAATAGGGACAAATTCTGCTCTTCCTTCATGTATAGCTCTTCTGACATTTGCACCAGTAAAAAATGCTTTATGAATAAAATGTTTTTCCATTCCCGGATTAACATAAGGAAGGTCTCCAACAATCAAGATATGATATATGGTTACGTTTTCTAATTCGTCTTTTCTTCTCACCATTGCACGAACCAGTTCTAACGGTACAGCACAACCCGGTTGAATTACAACATTATCACCTGATTTTATCTTTTTGACCGCTTCATCAGCGGAAGTTAATTTCTTACTGTAAATGTTATATAAGTTTACCGGTAAATTCTTTTTTCTTATTTCTTCGGTAGTTAGCATAAATTAAAATTTTATTTTACCAGTGATTATAATAAAAGCAATATTAGACGTTCTAATTAGTCGAAAAAATATGCAGCTTCTTGTAATCCAATTCAAAGGATTCTGCAATTGATTCATTCGTGCAAAAACCATTGTAGGTACAAACTCCTTTTGATAGTCCTTCATCTCCCATCAAAGCAGGAGTTAAGCCGTTGTCGGCAATATCGTGAACGTAATCCAGAACAGCATTATTCAAACCATAACTTGCAGTGCGTGCAACTAATGCGGGCATATTAGGTACACAATAATGAATTACGTTATGCATTGTATAAACCGGTTCTGAAATAGTTGTAATCCTACTGGTTTCAACACACCCTCCCTGATCAATTGAAACGTCAACTATAACTGCACCTTTTTTCATTTCTTTTACCATTTCTTCTGTTACAAGGTGAGGAGCTTTTTCACCCTTGATTAGTACAGCTCCTATTAGCACATCGGCAAATTTCACACCGCGTGAGATTGTGTAAGGGTTGGCCATTACAGTAGTAATCCCACGATGAAACTCTGTTTCTAAATGTCTTAAACGTGATAGGTCCCTGTCAATTACAATTACCTGTGCACCTCTGCCGAGAGCTGCTCTGGCCGCAGTAATTCCTACAACACCGGCACCTAAAATTACAACTGCTGCAGGTGCTACTCCGGTGATTCCACCGAGTAAAATTCCACGACCTCCTTTCGAATAGCTTTCCAGATATCTTTCAGCTACCTGAATGGCAAGTGGACCTGCTATTTCACTCATCGAATGAAGTATAGGCAAACGTGAATCGCTTTCAATCAACTCATAGCCTATTGCAGTAATTTTTTTACTAAGTAGTTTCTCCAAAACATTTTTTTTACCCATAGTAAGCAGCAAAAAAGAAAGAAGAATTTGGTTATCAACAAGCAAGTCTGCTTCATCCTCGGTAATAGGTGATACTTTGACTATTAATTCAGATCTGCCGAAAACTTCCTCTCTATTGTAAACAATTGTTGCTCCCACTTCACGATATTCCTGATCTGTAAAGTGGCTGGATTCACCTGCACCACTTTGGATATAAACAGTGTGACCGGATCTAATGAGAGAATCAACTCCTGCAGGGGCAAGTGATATGCGTTTTTCTTCCCAACGAATTTCGGTTGGAATTCCTATTCTCATAGTTTTAACTTTTTGTTTTCAAAACTACCTAATAGCAAAAATAGATGCAACTTGTTACAGATATAAGAATCAATAAACAGGTGTGAGTGGAGCCTTTCTGTTAAAAACATTGATCACATTTTTTACTGCTAGTTCAGCCATTCTACTTCTTGCTTCCTCAGTGGCACTTCCAAGATGAGGCAGTACTATTACATTTGCAAAATTCAGAAGTTTCGGATTCAGACTTGGTTCATTTTCAAAAACATCCAGCCCAACGGCTCTAATTCTATTTCTTTTTAACAAACTGATTAATGC
>JAPHUI010000387.1 GCA_026193755.1 Ignavibacteriaceae bacterium
ATTTGTTGAAATGAAAAATTCTACCTCATCAATTCCTTTTGATGTTGCATTGTAGAATTTACCATCGATATTAATTCCTTTATCTTTTTCTGCCAGATTATTTTTTATTTCTGTTTGGAAATCCGGTTCTGGTATTCCCAGTTCCTTTAATGTAGATTCAATTCCTTTCTTAACAACCTTTGCTGTTTGTGTTCTGTGATTTGATATTTTTTTTGCAAGATTTCCTGCACGCTTTCTCAACTCAAAAATATGCTCTGATAAATCTTTAATTTTTCCTGCAAAATTCTCGGCAAGTTCAAACTCTTCTCCGATTTTCTTTCGATATTCAAGAATACTTTTTACAGAGCCACCGTATTTTTTCTTAAGAAGATTTATTGCACCAAGTCTTTCTCTTTTTTCTTCAACTTCTTCAGAATTGAGATTGAGTTTTGAATTGTAACTTCGTACCAAATTAGAAATATCTTCAACCTGGGCAAGTGCGGAGTCGGATTCACTGAAAGCATCAGAAAATGTTTTATCAATTTCACTTAACTTTTGCAGATGATTCCTGACTTTCGATAAAGCATCCTGCACTGAGTTATCGGATTCATAAAGTAATGAATATATCTGGGAAGTCAGTTCTGCTAGCTTCTCCGAGTTCTCGAGAATCTTCAGTTCCTCTATAATTTTGTCTTCTTCATCTTCCCGCGGAGAAATATTATCAATCTCTTTTATTTGGAATGAGTAAAAATCTTTTTTCTCTTTTATAATACTCTCTTTTTCTTTCAGCTCTTTTAGTTCATACTCTTTAGTAAGTAATTCGGAGTAAAGAGATTTATATTGTTGAAGCAGCTCCTGATAGTTACCAAACTCATCGAGATAATCAATGTGGGTCTCGGTTCGAAGCAAAGATTGATGTTCATGCTGACCGTGCAGATCAACGAGCAAATTTCCAACATCTTTTACAAGGTTAAGATTTACAGGTGTGTCATTAATAAAACAGCGGTTAGATCCTTTTAGTGAAATCTCACGACGGATAATCAGTTCATCAGAAAATTCAACATTGCTTTCTTCAATCAACGATTTTACTTTTTTATTTCCCTTAACATTGAAGATTCCTTCAACGAATGATTTCTGCGCTCCTTTGCGAACAACTTCTGTAGATGCTCTTTCACCAAGAAGTAAGCTCATAGCGTCAATCAGGATTGATTTACCGGCACCTGTTTCACCGGTAATTATATTAAGTCCGCTTCCAAGTTCGACTGAAATATGTTCTATTAAAGCGTAATCTTTTACCTCGAAGGATTTGAGCATAAATTATTTACCAAATAAAAATGCCATATCTCAAAGATATGGCATTTAAAATCTTTAAAAAATACTTGCTCATTTTTTTATTATATTAAATTTTTTGCCAAATATATCCCGCATATTGTTTTACCATCCACAATTTCTCCGTTATAGATTTTGTCTTCTATTTCTTTCAGAGTAAACTTAAATACTTCCATACCAAATTCTCCTTCTTCACGGTTATGATTTCCCGGCTTTAAATTTTTCGCAAGATATATCCATAACTTTTCCGTTGAATAGCCGGGTGTTGTATAAATGCTTCCAATCTCTATTACGTTATCAGATTTGTACCCGGTTTCTTCTTCAAGTTCTCTAACTGCACAATGGAGCGGATTTTCACTCTTACCAAGTTTCCCTGCAGGAAGTTCAAGCAATACTTTATCAACAGGAAAACGATGCTGAGTTACCATAATAATTTTTCCGTCATCTGTAACCGGAACAACAACAGCTCCGCCGGGATGTTCTGCAACTTCCCGAACGGATAGATTTCCGCTTGTGTATTCAATCTGGTCAACTTTTGTATTGAACACTTTCCCACTGAATACAACCTCACTTTTTAAAATACGATAATTCATTTAGCCTTCTTTCGATAATAAATTTTAGATGTGAAAAATTCGCGGAAGGAAAATACAAATTCTTTTTCGATTCTCAGGTTCGGTAGCCCACTGGATAATAACTTGTTAATTCACTGCCAAGATATTTTAACAACGCAGTTATCACTCCAAGATCATCGAGGTATCCAAAAAAAGGTGTCATATCAGGAATTGCATCTATCGGAACAATAAAATAAATAAGACCTGCAACAACAATGGCTTTTCTATACCATTTAACTAACGGGTCTTTCATATATCTGTAAAGTGCAAGAATATCTTTTGCAAAAGAGATTCTTTTACCTGATTTCTCAAGCTTAGGCCAGAGATTTTCATCAACATATTCTATTTTTTCC
>JAPHUI010000198.1 GCA_026193755.1 Ignavibacteriaceae bacterium
TGCAAGCACGCGGGATAGTAATCGCCAACGGATGGATGAACTCAGAGGAAAGTTTTTATTTGCAGGACCCATCAAAAACAGGTAAACTTTACTTTAGTATTAATTTATGGAACCGATACGTTTCAGGTAAACCAGCAGGAATGGTATATCTTAATCTGTATAATGCAAATTTCAGATTTAGAAGTACTGACTCCGAATGGCTTCTAATTGAAAACTCTGAAGCAACCATTCTTGGTAAGGGTAAAGTGAACGGTTCGGGAAACTATGGTTTTCTAATTACTGCTCAAAGTGAAATTGAAGGTATGGAATGTCCGCAAGGTGGATTAAGAATAGTTATTTGGGATATTGATGATGGCGAGAGAATAGTTTACGATAATCTATTACCTCAGAGTACACATGGTAAAATATTCATTAAAAACTTTCTCGGTGATGAGTTGGAAAAGCTTGCTGCTGAAGAAGGTGAATCAATAAATCTTCCCAATGAATATGCACTTGAGCAAAACTATCCTAACCCGTTCAATCCATCTACTACAATAAAGTACTCGGTTCCAAATGCTGAAAATGTTCAGTTAAAGGTTTATGATGTAATTGGGAATGAAGTGGCTACACTTGTTAATGAAACAAAATCTCCCGGCAGCTATGAAGTACCTTTCAATGCTTCACAACTTTCCAGTGGAGTCTACATTTATTCAATAAGAGCAGGAAATTTCGTTGAAACCAAGAAGATGATTTTGATGAAATAAAAATTTAATAAAGCCTCCTACTAAAGGAGGCTTTTAAACCTTTTGATAAATCTTAAGAGAGGTAGCAATGAATAAAAAAATAGTAACCTTAATCCTGATAAATGCAATTTTAATTCAAATTGTTGGATGTTATTCATATCAGGAAATTACAAAAGAGGAGTTCTTAAATGTAAAAGAAAATGAAGATTTACGTGTCACGACTAAAAATCAAACTTCTTATGAATTTGATGCGGAAGATTATATAGTTAAAAACGATTCTATCTATGGTAATGGGAAAATTGTTAATACAAAACTCAAGAAAAGATATTATAAGGATTTCGAAGGTAGCATTTACCTTGGAGATGTCGAATCATTAAAATTTGATAGCTTTGATGTAATATCGACGGTGGTTGTAGTAGCAGTAACTGCAGGATTTATAGCACTTGTTATAAGTGGTTTTAGTATTTCATTTGCGGGTTGGGGAGAAAAAGGGGGAAGTGGGCACGGGTTATGAAAGAGTAATTATTGAGATTTATTCTTTTATTAAAGTGAATTTTTAATTATAAATAAATGGATCATTGTATTCTCTCTCAATAGGAATTTGTAGAAACAAAGAAAATGGTGTTGATAAAATAACAATGTAAAAATCGACTCTTCCGAAAGAGAAGCTCAATAGTTTTTTAGGAGGCAAAAATGAAAAATATTATTTGTTTACTTGTAAGTTTTACTTTTCTATCTTCACTTCTATTCTCGCAGCAAAAAGATAGCTTAGTTCAACTCTACCCCGGAATGGGAGATACATTAGATTTTGTTGACAGAGAAATATTTGGTCTTTATCCAGATGTTGAAGGATTTGATTATGCAAAAATCTTTGCTAGAGACAGCAAATTTTTGGTTTCGGAAATCTCTTATTTCAATAAAGGATTTTCAGCCGATACAATTATTGTGGAAGACTTTTCCAAACTTTCAAAAATGCGCGCACAACTTAATCAGTTTGCAATTCAAAATGATAAAAAACTCGAATCCCCTATAAACGCATCTATATTTACTACTAATTCAAATAAGTATGATGGAAAGCTGATGATGTTTAGTAAAAAATTTCTCTATTTAGCTTCAGATATAAACTATTCAGTAGAGAATCACTCCCCATTTTATCTAAAATCATCAATTGAATCAATTGATAGCTTAATGATTCCTGAGGAAACAAACTTGTTTCCCTATATAGGAGGAGGAGCTTTTGCTGGATTCCTTGCTGGATTTTTAATAGGGACATCAATATTTGAAGATGACATGGGAGCAAATAAAGAAGTTAAGTGGATGGCTACAGGTGGGTTTGGGGCTTTAGCCGGAGCTTTGTTGGGTTGGGTAATCGGTGCAGCTATACCAAATGATTACATAACTATTCGGTTTAATTCACCTTATGATGTTATAAAACTCAAAGATTATTCTGCATATTATTTCCGACATGATAAGTCTCTTAAAGAGAAATATGAGGAATTAAAATAACAAAATAATTTTTTAAGCAAAATTGAATGGAGACAAAATGAAATTTATAAAAATAATTTCGCTCATGAAACTATCTTCTTCTTTTGTTACTGGTCAAAAGATTGGAATGAAAAAATTAACAATATCTATTATTATTAACAGCCTAATCCTGCAACTATTAGTTGGCTGCTACTCTTCAAATTATATAACATTTAATCAATTAAAGGATTTTAAGGATAAAAATGATATAATTATCACGACCACTGATAGTAATGAGTACATACTTAAAAGAGATAGTACAGAACAATACTACTCTAATTGGAAGTTTGTTGATAATACCATTGAATGGACTGAATCAAAAGTAGTATTTCAAAAAGAGAACCCAAAATCAGGAAAATATACAACGATAAATACTACCATAGCAGAAAAGGAAATATTTAAGATTGGTGTAGAAGAATTTGATGGATTAAAAACTACGTTGTTATCAGTTGGGATATTAGCAGTGATAGTTGTAATCGGGGCACTAACTTTTAGATTATCTGAGGGCCCTATATTCGGTTCTAGTAAATTATAATATAATATTACTTAAAAAAGAATAACTCGCTCAGTGGCTGTTATTTATACAAATTTTTTAAATAATCAATCCCACCAAGCGAGCTCATTTGATTAAGTATCCAGTTTTGTCTTTGAAGAATATAACTTGAAGGCTTCCTGACTAAAAATTGTAAAGGATTAGGAATTACTGCAGCAAGTAAAGCTGCTTGACTACTGGTTAATTTATCGGGAGTTTTCCTAAAATAAATCTGGCTAGCCGCACCAACTCCGAAAATCATATCACCCATTTCTGTAATGTTCAGATAAATTTCAAGAATACGTTCTTTACTCCACAATAATTCAATTAGAAGAGTAAAGTACGCTTCTAATCCCTTTCTTATAAAACTTCTTCCTTCCCATAAGAATAAATTCTTTGCAACTTGCTGTGTAATAGTGCTCGCGCCTCTCAGCCTACGCCCGCGGTCGTGTTGTTCAAGTGCTTTTCCAATTTGTTCAAAATCAAACCCGAAATGGAAAGGGAAATTCTGGTCCTCGGCTGCAATTACAGATAGAGGCATCTGTTTTGAGATGTCATCATAATTGAACCATTCATAAGCTATCATCTGACGTTCTTTAAATGTTACCAGCGCATTTATTTTTCTCTGGATCATTATTGAAGAGGTTACCGGATTAATCCACTTTAAAAGGATTACCGAGAATACCGACAATAAAATAATTCCAAGGAATATCTTGAGAATTAATTTTAAAATCTTTTTGATTATTTCTTTTAATTTAGATTTTCTTTTTTTTGGCATAGTTGTTTTTCAATCTATGGCACCGGATCATATCCACTTCCTCCCCAGGGATGACATCTGATAATTCTTTTAAAGCTTAACCAGGAACCTTTGAGAATTCCATATTTTTTCAAAGCTTCAAGACTATATTGAGAACAGGTCGGAATAAATCTACAAGATGGAGGAAACAAAGGTGAAATTAAAACCTGATAAATTTTTATCAACATAATAAAAGGTATTGCTAGTATCTGAAAAAATTTACGAAAGAAAATATTGATACGCATATTAATGTTGATTATTGAAGGACCTGAATTTGAATTTCAAATATTTCCTGCTATTTCTGAGTATAACCGCATAATAAAAAAATTACTTTGAAATTCTCTTTAAATATAACTTAATTTGCCCCGTCAAAAATGAGAATTATCACAAAACTAAAAAGGTATGTCAAAAAACGTTGTAATTGTTGAATCACCGGCTAAGGCAAGCACGATTGAAAAATATCTCGGAGAAGATTTTCTCGTTACTTCCAGCTACGGTCACATTAGAGACCTTCAGAAAAAAGATAAGGGAATTGACATTGAGAATAACTATGCTCCACAATATATAATTCCGGAAGAGAAAAAGGCAAGAGTAAAAGAGCTTAAAAAATTATCAGATAAATCTGAGACTGTCTGGCTTGCTACTGATGAGGACCGTGAAGGTGAAGCAATAGCCTGGCATCTTAAAGAGGTATTAGAACTCCCCGAGAAAAAAATAAGACGAATTGTATTTTCAGAGATAACAAAAAACGCAATTCTCGAGGCAGTAAAAAATCCCAGGGGAATTGATTATAACCTTGTTAATTCACAACAGTCCCGAAGAATACTGGATAGATTGGTTGGGTTTGAACTCTCCCCTATTTTATGGAGAAAAGTAAAACCAAACTTATCTGCTGGACGTGTTCAGTCTGTAGCAGTTCGATTAATAGTTGAACGTGAGAGGGAAATAGATTCATTCAAAACTCAGTCAAGATTTAAAGTAACCGGTAATTTTGTTATAACCGATAAAAATGGTAAAAAATCTGAGTTTAAAGCAGAGGTTCCCGAATACTTTAAAACTCAAAAAGAAGCAGAAGATTTTTTAGAGAAATGCAGAACATCTGAATTTTCAGTTGAAAGCTTAGAAAAGAAACCTGTAAAAAAATCACCCGCGCCGCCGTTTACA
>JAPHUI010000426.1 GCA_026193755.1 Ignavibacteriaceae bacterium
ACAAAAATGTTGATGTTGTTTTAATTTATTTGCATTACGGCCCTGAATACAACCGGGAACCAAGCGATTATCAAAAAGAAATTGTGCAAAAAATAATTGAGCTGGGAGCTGACATTATTATTGGCGGTCATCCGCACGTGATCGAACCTTTTGATTATTTTAAGACCAACGACACAAAACTTGATACTGGATTTGTTGCATACTCGATGGGAAATTTTATATCAAATCAAAGATGGCGTTACTCTGACGCAGGAGTTATTTTAAATATCCAAATTTCAAAAAATATATTCAGTGATTCAGTTTATATCAGCGATGTTAATTATTTACCGACCTGGGTATTTAAAGGAAGCACTGAAAATGGAAAAGAATATGTTATTCTTCCTTCAGAAGTCGTTGAAAGAGATTCTACTTATAATTTTTTAACTACGGAAGACAAGAAACTTATGATTGAAGCTTTTAACGATACAAAAGATATTATAAATAAATATAAATCTGACTTCAGGCTTTATAAATTAAACAAGTAACATCCAGGTTTTGAGTTCAACATTTGTATATTTGATCCGTTCTTCACAAAGATTCATACAATTATTTTAAGCTGAAAATTACTCCATGAAAAATAAATCCGGACTCCCTTTAATTTTTTTAACGGTATTTATTGATCTGCTGGGATTCGGAATACTCATTCCTATCCTTCCCTCATTTGCAATTAAAGAACTTGGTGTTGATGAAGCTGCTGTTGGAATTGCTATTGCGATATATTCTTTTGTACAGTTCATTTTTAACCCGATACTGGGAAGGTTATCAGACAAGCACGGACGTAAACCTGTAATTGTTATGTGTCTTTTAATCAATGCTTTAGGTTATGTAATATTTGCATTCACCAGCTCCTATATCATTCTTTTAGTATCAAGAATTGTTGCTGGAGTTGGTGGAAGCAGCATTGCCGTTGCGCAAGCCTACATTGCTGATGTCACAACAAAGGAAAACCGCTCAAAAGGAATGGGTTTAATTGGATCAGCCTTTGGATTAGGATTTGTATTTGGACCTCTTATTGGTGGATTTCTCTCCAAACTCGGATATATGGAAACAGGTTTGGGAGCAGCTACCTTTTCATTTATTGCTTTTATTGTTACTATTATTCTGCTGCCCGAATCCAATCTTGAGAGGAGTAAAGTTGTTGCAACCAAAAGAAGCATACTTAACACCGATGCAATCTTAAAAGCTTTTAAGAATCCGAGTCTGGCAATTCTCATTTCACTCTTTTTTATACTCACATTTTCATTTGCCAATATTTATGGAACGTTTGCACTTCTTGGTTTGCAGGTTTATGGTTTTACTGATCTTCAGAATGGATATATGTTTGGGATTATCGGTCTGTCTTCTGCACTAGTGCAGGGAGGCTTGATAGGACCTCTGACAAAATTTTTAGGAAAGAAACGTATACTTATAATTGGTTCATTTTTGATTATGGTTACGCTTGCAATAATTCCGTACGCAGGTAACTTTCTCTGGCTAGCTGTTGATTCCATCTTTATGTCGTTTGGGACAGGAATGTTACAACCGACTTTATTAAGCTTAATTTCAGAAGTAGCTTCTGATGCGGAGCAGGGGATTACTCTCGGTGTAAACCAATCTCTATCTGCACTTGCAAGAATGTTTGGTCCTTTATGGGGAGGATTTACTTTTCAGTATTTGGGCTATCCTTTCCCGTTTTTAACCGGTGCAGCATTTATGTTTTTGATTGTTGGTGCGACTATATTTTACATCCCGAAGAAAATTAAACTTACTAACTGATTTTCGTTTCCTCCTTCTTCACTTGTCAGTACGCAACTAGTGTTTATTAATATCATTGTAACAGATGTAATTATTGATGAACTTGTGGGTGAGACTTGTACAGTTAGTTGTATAGTCGTTCATAAATGATAAAGTTGAGGAGGTTTTGAAATGGAATACACAGTTGAATACCTGGAAGATAAAAAGATCGTTCAGGTAAAAGTTAAAGGAAGAGTGAAT
>JAPHUI010000072.1 GCA_026193755.1 Ignavibacteriaceae bacterium
ACATCTTCACAATTAGTTATAGTTTCGCGTAACAATCCAACTACTTCTATTTGTTGAGCATTAAGTCGGAGATTATTTGCTGCAGAAGTGATACTTTGAATTAAATATACTTTTACAAGATCCATGGATTCGTTAACTAAGAAGATGTAATTATTAATGAAAATATAAATACTGAATACAAAAATACTTAGAATATCTGAAAGTATTTTCTGGTTGAAATATATATTTATCATTTGTTATATACAATTAAAAGTATCAGACATGATTTTAAAAAACTTTTCTTGACATTACTTAAAGGTAGTGTTAATTTTCCATCTAAATTTTTAAAATACATGCTAACAGAATTCGGTAAGATCTTTGTCTTCATTTTAACAGCAGTATTATTTGTTGTTATTGCTCTATTTGTTGCCCGTCTCCTAAGACCGAAGCGTCCAACTTTTGAAAAGCTTACTACTTATGAATGCGGAGAGAATCCTGAAGGATCTCCCTGGGTAAAATTTAATATACGTTTTTATGTTGTTGCCCTTATCTTTTTGATATTTGATGTTGAAGTTGTCCTTCTTATTCCATGGGCTATGGTTTACAAGCAATATGGGTTTATTGGTTATCTGCTTGGTGCTATTTTCCTTGTTTTGTTAGGAGTAGGAATGGCTTATGAGTGGAGAAAAGGCGATCTGGAATGGGCACGACCTGCGATTAAAGAACCGATCTTAAAGAAAATCGAACAAACAACTATTCAGAAAGAAGAACTAAGTACAGCAAAATAATTATGGGATTACTAGATCAGGAATTTACGGAAGGTAATATAGTTATTGCAAAAACTGAGGATCTTTTTAACTGGGCAAGATTATCCTCGTTATGGCAAGTTGGGTTTGGTTTAGCTTGTTGTGCTATCGAAATGATGGCTACTTCTGCATCTCACTATGACTTTGACAGGTTTGGTGTAATCCCCCGTCCTTCACCAAGGCAATCAGATGTTATTATTATTTCCGGAACTGTAACTCTTAAAATGGCAATTAGAGTTAAACGATTATACGAGCAAATGCCCGATCCAAAGTATGTAATTTCTATGGGAAGCTGTGCAAACTGTGGGGGCCCATATTGGGAGCATGGCTATCATGTCCTTAAAGGAGTTGATAGAGTAATTCCGGTTGATGTTTATGTTCCCGGTTGCCCACCTCGTCCGGAAGCTTTATTGGAAGGTTTACTGAAACTTCAGGAAAAAATTAGAAATGAATCAATTGTGAAAAAGAGCGCATGAAAACTGCTGAAGAAATATTCAACTTACTTAAGGCTAAATTTGGCGATTCAATAATTGAGCTAAAAAGCAATAAACCTATTGATTCATTTATTTTAGTTGATCCACTTGAAGTAGATAAAATCTGTTTGTTCTTGAGAGAAGAAAAAGACTTGCAGTTCGATTCACTAATGAATCTGTCAGGGGTTGATGATGCAAATGGTGAAAAAGTAAAAGATGAAAAAGGACTTGAAACAATTCAAGGTGGTACATTAAGCGTTTATTATCATCTCGAATCTACATCATTAAAACATAAGCTAACACTTAAAGCGTCAACCAGTAGAGAAAAACCTGAAGTGGTAACGGTTACAGAATCCTGGAAGTGTGCAGACTGGCACGAAAGAGAAGCTTATGATATGTACGGAATTATTTTTATAAACCATCCTGATCTGAGGAGGATTTTAATGCCTTACGATTGGGAGTTTGGTTATCCTTTAAGAAAAGATTATAAAAATCCTGAGTTTTATCAGGGAATGAAAGTTCCTTATTAACATAGAAAGTTAATGGCACTAAAAACTGAAGAAATGGTATTGAATATGGGACCTCAGCATCCATCAACTCATGGAGTGCTAAGGTTAGAACTTCAGCTTGAAGGTGAGATTATTATTGACGTTATTCCTCATATTGGTTACCTCCACAGATGTTTTGAGAAACACGCGGAAGCTATGACTTATCCTCAGGTTATTCCCTACACTGACAGAATGGATTACCTTGCTTCAATGTATAATGAATTTGGTTACGCGCTTGCAATGGAAAGATTGATGAAAATTGAAATTCCTGAGCGAGTTGAGTACATAAGAGTAATTATGGGTGAATTGCAGAGGATTGCATCTCATCTGGTTGCACTTGGAACTTACGGTGCTGACATTGGTGCATTTACGCCATTTCTGTTTTGTTTTAGAGATAGAGAAAGAATCTTACATCTTTTTGAAATTACTTGCGGCGCCAGGCTTCTCTACAATTATATCTGGATTGGCGGAGTTTCTCATGATCTTCATCCTGATTTTATCAGGCTGACACGTGAATTTATAAAAGATTTCAGACCAAACCTTAAAGAGTTAAACGATCTCCTTTCTTATAATAGAATTTTTATTGAAAGAACA
>JAPHUI010000311.1 GCA_026193755.1 Ignavibacteriaceae bacterium
AGCGATGTTTTTCAAACGCTAAGTAAAAAATCAATAACTTTCTGGAAGTATGACGAAAGGTACGATGAAGAATTTATTTTAAATTTTATTAAGGGGGATAGTTCCGGATCAGATATAAAATTAATTGAAAATCCAGAGATAATAATCGAAGAGCTCGAATCATTAAAAGAAGAATTAAAAAAACATACATTAGTAAAAATTGAGCAGTGTATCCAGGAGTTTAACGCTAATTGTGAAAAAGCAGGTACGATTGAGCTTAGTAAGTCAAGGTTCACCAGTAAAAGAATAAATAAACATTTTAATAGTGCAATAAATGAATTTGACAGAAACATTAAGGAATGGGATAATACTCTTTATGCACTTGGTGAAGATTGGGGACTTAACTATGATCTCGAATCAACGCGCTATTCTGCTATAGAAGTACTCTTTAAATTCGTAAAATCACTTTCGATTAAAAACAAAATACAGATATATCCACAGTTTAAGGAGATTTCAGGAACCCTTAATTTCGTTAATGAAAAGCTTAATCAACCGGCCACAAATATTGAAGGCATGGAACACCTGATTATTTTATCCAGGGAGTCTTTACAAAAAGTTCTTCTTTCATCACTTTTACCAAATTTGATTAGTTCTATCTCCGACTTAAGATTACAAGGGATGATTAATGAAGCAAGGCGAGCAATTAAAAATCAAATTCGATCGCTTGTAGAAAAGAGGGCATTTGTAAAAACTACTGCTTATGATAGAAAAATTAAATCATCTGAAATTGATGAAATTTATCCACGTGAATTTATCTCTTTCAATGCACTGCCAAAGTTCTTGGCATCTATGGAGAAAATAAAGGAAAACAGTAGTGTCGAATTAAAAAATATTCAGTCGGAACTAATGAATTTAGGTAACATATCAGATTTTGGACTTGAATCAGCAATTACAGCAGCTACCACCGAGAATAGATCAAAATCTGAAGTAAAAGAGATAGGACTTGAAGGTATTAAAATAAGTCAGGAGAAGCAAGAACAGTTACTCGATTCTTTTAACAAAGTATGTAATGATGTTATAGAAAACCTTCGGAGTTCAATTGCTAAATATTGTGAAGAGATGTATAGTTTTACACAAAGTTCAAAAATTAATGAAATCAGACTTCAACTTGTTAAAGCAAAAGGCCGAGCTAAAGCAAAAGAAGCAAGGGACAGGTTTTTTTCATTAGTCAGTAATTTTATACCAATTGCTTTTGAAAGAATTAAAAACTATTATAAAAAAGGATTCAGGTTTTATGCCAATACAAGAAAGCAGTTCGGGATTCAAGAGTCTGGAAAATCTATAACATCTGATATTTCTGATTTCCTAGCTAATGCAATTAATTCTGTTGAAAAACTACCCTACATTTACCGCAGGTTGTTTCAAATATCTCCCCTGGAAAATGACAGACTCTATATCCCAAGGGAACGTGAAGAAAATCAATTGCAAACGGCTTATACAAGCTGGCTCAATGGAGGATTCGCCCCTGTAATTATCTCTGCTGAAAAGGGAGGAGGTATAACTTCGTTTTTAAATATTGTTCTTAAAAAATTTGAAAATAAAAATACTATTAAACGATTAAGTATTAAACCGTCGGTATGTGATCGGCAGGATTTGTTGAAGATTTTGACGGAGATGTTTTTACCAGAAAAGTTTTTAAGCATTGAAGAACTTATTAATTATTTGAATAGTAAGGAGAACAGACAGATAGTGGTGATTGAAAATTTGCAGCATATGTACTTAAGAAGTGTTAATGGATTTAATTGCCTGAAAACACTTACTGATATAATTTCAAAAACCAGTAAAAATATTTTTTGGATAACTACAAGCACTTTATATGCAAATGAATTTTTAAATAGAACTATCAGGCTTAATGATATTTTCGGTTACCATATCTTGCTAAAACAACTACAAAGTAGACAGATAATTGAACTTATTAAAAAACGTAATTCAATTAGCGGATATAATCTTGAATATGAACCTGATCCGGCTTTAACTGGGAAAAAAGATTTCGAAAAACTTACTTATGAACAAAAACAAAGCCTGTTAGAAAAAGAATTTTTTAACTCGCTTAAT
>JAPHUI010000299.1 GCA_026193755.1 Ignavibacteriaceae bacterium
ATTTTTAAAGATATTCCATCAACACTTCGGGAGAAATTGCGACATATTCCTTTTGCAGTACGTTTGCTGGCAATTGGTTTATTGATAGTAGCATTAGCCAGACCACAGAATTTTAATTCGGGTGAAAATGTTACTACTGAAGGAATTGATATTGCTATGGTTCTGGATATTTCCGGAAGTATGCTCGCAGAAGATTTAAAACCAAACAGACTTGAAGCGGCAAAAAATGTTATTGATAATTTTATTGAGGGAAGAATTTCCGATCGTATTGGACTGGTTGTTTTTTCACGAGATGCGTTCACGCAATGTCCATTGACGATTGATTATAGTGTATTAAGAAATCTTCTGCTTCAAATTCATAGCGGCATGATAGAAGATGGAACAGCTATTGGTAACGCAATAGCAAATGGAATTAATAGGCTGAAAGACAGCAACGCGAAAAGCAAAATTATTATTCTCGTCACTGATGGTGTAAATAACAGTGGAGAAGTAGATCCGATCAGTGCTGCAGAAATGGCAAAGGCATTCGGAATAAGAGTCTATACTATTGGTGTTGGAACAAGAGGAGAAGCGCCTTATCCGGTGCAGACTCCTTTTGGTGTTCGATATCAGATGATGCCCGTTGAAATTGATGAAGCAGTTCTGCAAAAGATTTCCGATATAACTGATGGGAAGTATTTTCGTGCTACAAACACTCAAGCATTAAAAGAGATCTACGATAAAATAGATAAGCTCGAAAAAACCAAAATCGAAATTACATCTTATAAAAATGCGAGCGAGAAATACCATAGCTGGCTTTGGTGGGGACTGATATTATTACTGGTTGAAATGGTATTATCAAAAACAATATTAAGAAAATTACCATAGGTCTATGTTTAGATTTGCTAATCCTGAATATTTAAATGCTCTTTACCTTATACCGGTGTTGGTTTTATTGTTCTGGTACCTGGGAAGAAATAGAAAAAAAATACTTCAGAAGTTTGCAGATAAAGAGCTCCACAAAACTCTCTTCCCAACAGATAGTAATCTGAAGCGATGGACAAAGTTTATTATTATTTTATTGTCTCTAGGTTGTCTTGTCATTGCTGCCGCAAATCCACAGGTTGGAACAAAATTAACTGAAGTAAAGCAAACTGGAATAGATGTATTCATTTTACTTGACGTGTCAAACAGTATGATGGCTGAGGATATTAAACCAAGTCGGCTTGAAAAAGCGAAATATCAGATTTCAAATCTTATAAATAAGCTGCGAGGTGACAGAATTGGATTGATAATTTTTGCCGGTCAGGCGTATGTGCAAATTCCACTAACAACTGACTATTCAGCTGCTAATCTATTTCTTTCTGCCGTTGATGTGAATTCTGTGCCGAGTCAGGGTACTGCCATAGCTTCAGCAATAAAATTAGCAACGGCTTCCTTCGATTCACTCAGTACACAAAAAGTAATTGTCACTATAACTGATGGGGAAGATCATGAAGGCGATATAGATGAAGCTGTTGAGAATGCAGTTTCAAAAGGAATAAAAATTTACGCTATTGGATTGGGTTCACCGGATGGCGTACCGATCCCAATTTATAATCGTAATCATCAGTTAACAGGGTTCAAGAAGGATAATCAAGGAAATACAGTTTTAACAAAGCTGGATGAAGAAACCTTGAAGAAAATTGCCGTTGAAGGAAACGGAAAATACTATCGCGGAACAAATTATGAAGATTATCTGGATAAAATTTACACTGAACTTTCACAGTTGGAGCAAACAGAGTTTGGAGTAAAAAAAGTGACTGATTACGAAGATAGGTTTTATTATTTTTTAATTCCGGCAATTATTCTATTGGTGCTGGAGTTTTTTATTTCAGAGAAAAAATCTCCTTTGTACGCAAGAATTAATAAAAAACTGGGACTGGAACAATGAGGAAGATTATTAAATATTTTTCACTGACCCTGTTAATTCCTACATCATTTGCATTTGCACAATCCACCCGTGGATTGGTAAACGATGGTGTGAATTTATATAATGAAAAGAAATTCTCGGATGCAGAAGTAAACTTTAAAAAAGGTTCTGAAAATGCTCCCGATAACTTTGAAGCCAAGTTTAATCTTGGAGACGCTTACTATAAACAACAGAGATACGATGAAGCTATTAAATCATTCCAGTCAGCTCTGGCGAATGCAAAAACAGATGAAGAGAAAGCAAAAATCTATCACAACGTTGGTAATTCGCTATTAAACTCTCAGAAGATAAAAGAAAGCATAGGTGCATATAAAGAGTCATTAAAATTGAATCCAAACGATCAGGAGACTAAATACAATCTTTCTTATGCCTTGAATATGTTAAAAAATCAGAATCAGAATCAAAAACAAAATCAAAAGAACGATAAGAATAAAGACCAGAATAAAGATCAGCAAAAACAGAACCAGGATCAGCAACAAAAGAAAGATCAGCAGAAACAGGATCAACAAAAACAGAATCAACAGCAGCAAAACCAAAAACAAAAAGAACAAAAAATTTCTAAAGCAGAAGCCGAAAGAATTCTTGATGCTCTAAAAAACAATGAAAAGGATCTGCAGAAACAGCTACGGAGAGTGAGAGGACAAAAAGTTAAAACTGAAAAAGACTGGTGATTGGAAAAGGCAAACATTAAATGTTAAACTTCAAAAGAAATTGGTTTCTAATCTTTGCTTTTTGTTTAGCTATCTTAACTCAACAGAATAGCTTTGCACAGGAATTTACTGCCTCAGTTGATGAGACTACTGTATCGGATAATGAACGTTTTCAGGTTTCATTTACTTTCTCTGGTTCAAGTATCAACGACTTATCAAAATTCTCGCCTCCTTCTTTTGAGAACTTTACGGTCTTATCGGGACCAAATCAATCAACAAGTATCCAAATAATTAATGGTGCGCAGTCCGCATCATTAACTTATTCATTTGTCATTCAGGCAAAATCAGTTGGTACATTTTCTATTGGTTCTGCAAGCATTGAACAGAATGGTACGACTTACAAATCCGATCCACTTAAAATAACTGTTATAAAAGGAACTGCTAAACCTCAGCGGAAGAATGATAACTCTCAGATTTCTAATGAGGAGATAGCAAAAAATCTTTTTATAAAAACTACGGTTGATAAAACTAGGGTTTACAAAGGTGAGCAGGTTACAGTTACTTATAAATTATATACAAGGCTGAGCATTGCTGCACAGATGTCTGTCAATAAACTTCCACAGTATCAGGGTTTTTGGGCTGAAGAGCTTGAAACACCTAACAATATTTCTTTTAGAACGGAAGTTGTAGGTGGGAAACAATTTCGTATGGGAGTGTTGAAGAAAGCAGCATTGTTTCCAACACAAACAGGAACATTGGAGGTTACTCCATTTGAGTTAAATGTGCCGGTTCAGATAAAAAAACAAAAAAGCCGTAGTATCTGGGATGATTTTTTTAACGATCCATTTGGCAGATCTGAGGTGATAGAGTTTAATGCTAAATCTAATGTTGTCAAGATTGAGGTTGAACCTCTACCTCCAGGCCAGCCGGGTTCATTCAATGGTGCAGTCGGCGATTATTCATTTGATGCAAAGTTGAACAACACAACAACAAAATCTAATGAACCTTTAACGTTGAATGTTAACATTTCGGGTACGGGAAATATTAAACTTCTGGATATGCCGGAGATTAATTTTCCAAACGGTTTTGAAAAGTATGAACCAAAAGTGAGTGAAGATATCAATAGAAAATCAACAATCAGCGGTACTAAAAAAGGAGAGTATCTTTTTGTCCCCCGTGTGGTTGGAATAAGAGAAATACCACCTATTGAGTTTTCTTACTTTAATCCTAAAAAGAAAAAATATGTCACTCTGAAATCACAAAAATTTACAATCGACATAAAACCCGGAGACAAGCTTGCATCGACCGGAGGTGTTGGGAAGGAAGATATAAAACAGCTTGGCGAAGATATCCGGTTTATAAAAACCTCTTATAATGATATTGAAAAGCAGGAGAGTTACATTTTTAACTCAACTGGATTTTTAATTGCAGGTGCTTTACCATTTTTGCTAAGTATAGGACTGATTGGATGGAAAAGAAGATATGATAAGCTTCACGGAAATGTTGTCCTGTTAAGGTATCAGAAAGCTCAGAAAGTAGCAAAAAACCGTTTGAAACTGGCGAAGAAATTAATGGATACGCAAAACTATAAAGAGTTTTATACTGAACTTTCTTCAGCATTGTTTGGATATCTTGAAGACAAACTTCATATTCCGAAATCAGAATTTACTGTTGAACGAGCTTCGGATGATTTAAGAAATAAAAATGTTTCAGATCATTTGTTAAGTGAACTGAAGGCAAGCGCTGAAAAATGTGAATTCGTGCGCTTTGCTCCCGGTGCTGAAAAATCTACTGCTATGAAGGAAATGTATGATGAGATTGCGGATGTGATTATTAATCTCGAGAAGAATATTTTGGGGAAGAAAAATGTTTAAGGGGGAAAATATTTTTGAATTCAGTCTTCGACAGGCTCAGACTGACATTTTCTCAATATTTAAACAAACTTTATTTGTTCTATTTATCATTTTTTTCTCTATTAACAATTTATCCTTTGCTAGAGATGTAAATAGTTCAATGCAGCAAGCTGGTGAAAATTATCGCAATGCTGAATATGATAAAGCAATTAATATTTATGAGCAGTTAATAAGTGAGGGTTATAAAGGAACATCACTTTATTACAATCTTGCAAATTCTTATTACCGAATTGGTAAGCTCGGTTATGCAATTCTTAATTATGAACGTGCATTAAAAATTTCTCCTTCGGATGAAGATGTAAAACATAACTTAGCGTTTGCTAACCTCAGCACAGTCGATAGAATTCAGCCTTTGCCAACATTTTTTCTTTTTGAGTGGTGGGAAACTGTGCTTGCATCCCTTTCTGTAAATGGGTGGACTTATGCCGCTTTTATTTTCTATCTAGTTTTATTACTCCTGATCATTCTATACTTTTTCGCCAGAACGATTTTCCAGCAGAAGATTATTCTTTTTTCCGGATTAGGAACATTAATAGTACTCGTATTAATTGTGTCGCTTCTTGTTGTTAAAATAAACAGAGAACAAACTGTAATTAGCGGAGTAATTGTTGATCAATCAACTACCGTTAAAACTTCCCCAGATCCTAATAGTACTGACGCTTTTGTTATTCATGAAGGATTAAAATTAAACCTTGAAGACAGGCTTGACGAATGGGTGAAAATAAAATTAGCTGACGGTAAAGTCGGATGGATTGAAAATAATGCGGTTGAGGAGATTTAGTTCTTCAATAGGATTACTCTATATCCTCAAATGGTTTTTCAGGATCGGAAATGAATTTTAGAAATTTACTACCATCGTCTGTAATATACATCCAATCCCAGGGATCATTTACCCTGGCGATCTGTCTGGTTCTTTTATTCGATCCTTTGTATAGAAGATTCTTCAATTCTAAATCCTTACATACTTGTGTAAACAGGTTGGTATTTAGAATCGCACCTTTGTTACTCATTTCAGAATGAAATTTTTCAAATTGTTTATCGTAAATAGTGTTTGGAAGAATTTGAGCATGTCTTATCTTCTTATAAAAATTTAATACTGATATATGTAGGGGAGTTATAGTCTCGATATAAGAGAAAAATAAAAGTTTATAATTTTCATCTATGTCATTCATTATGACAGTGTTAAGAAGAGCATTCTGCAAAATTTCTAATTTTTCTTTTTGGTGAGTTTGAACGGCTATTCTTGCAGAGTAATTAAACGCTGATTGAAATAATTCATTATTAACTAAATTTTCTGGTTTAAATTCATCTAACTTGTGTTCATATTCTTGACACTTTACTACAACAGACTGCATAAATTTAATTGTCCTTTTTTGAAAAGGAGGAACTATTACCATCTCATAAAATGCTGCTAAAGGAGGAACAACAGTTAATGCGGCTTTATTGGCTTGATATAAATAATCCCAAATATCAGGCTTAGGGGGTACTATATCTATCTTTTTTTTCGCAGCCATAAAATTTTCCATCTCGTTTTTAGGAAATATAAATAATAAATATATACGAAGACACTATCATTTTACTAAATTGCTTACCTAAAACCCTTTAACTATTTTTGTTCAAATGGATGCTAAAAGATATAATAATATTAAGCTTGCAGTCGGAATAGGTGAGGGGATAGCCTCATTTATTTTAATTCTTTTATTCGTATGGTTAGGATACAGTCTTAAACTTGAAAATTATCTTTCAAATTTCTTCAAGAATTCTTATTTACTTTTTTTATCATTTGTAATAGCTGTTGGGTTTATGGGATCAGTTTTATCCTTCCCGATAAACTATTACACGGGTTATTATCTGGAGCATAAGTATAATCTTTCCAATCAAACTTTTTGGAAATGGATTTTAGAAGGATTAAAGGATTGCTAGTCTCACTAGTAATCGGCATTCCTATTCTTCTTATTTTCTATTTTTCACTTAATTACTTTGGAAATATCTGGTGGCTGCCATTTGCAACAATTATGTTTTTTATTTCAGTTGTGCTTTCCCAGATTTTCCCAATTTTGATTTTCCCAATCTTTTACAAAATAACTCCGATTGAAAATGAAGAACTGAAGGAAAGAATTACCAAACTCGCCCGCGACGCTAATCTGAAAGTCGAAAACGTTTACAAATTCAATATGAGTAAGAATACCAAAAAGGCGAACGCAGCTTTTACAGGACTTGGAAGAACCAAACGAATAATTTTAGGTGACACTCTGCTTGAAAATTACAGCACTGAAGAAATAGAAACTGTAATTGCTCATGAGCTTGGTCATTTTAAAAAGAAACACATCATTAAAAATATTTTAATTGGAACTATTTCGAGCTTTCTAACTCTGTTTATAATTGCTTTGCTTTATCAGAACTCTTTAAGCTTGTTTGGTTTTAGGGAAATTACTCAAGTCGCTGCGCTTCCTTTACTTGGATTATGGTCAATGCTTATTGGTTTAATTCAAGCACCACTGGGAAACGTCTTAAGTAGAAAATTTGAATATGAAGCCGATGAGTATGCTATATTTGAAACAAAGAATCCTTCTGCGTTCAAAAAAACTCTGGAAAAGCTGACTGAACAAAATTTTGGTGATAAAGAGCCTCATCCATTTGTTGAATGGTTTTTCTATAGTCATCCGTCTATTAAAAACAGGATTAGTGCAATAGATAAATTTGCAGAAGAGCATAACCTTAATCTCCATTCTGAATCTGAATTAAAGTTAGTCGATCCGTTATGATCACCGCATTAAAACTTTTCTTAATAGTAATTCATACTTTTATCTGCTCCATTTTTGCAATGATTTTTGCAGTGATAGACAGAAGTTATACTGTGTACTTCAAGATTTCAAAAATTTTTTCAGGTGGAGTTCTTTTGATAAGTGGGATAAAACTAGATATTACTGGACTTGAAAATATTGATAAAAGTAAGACCTATGTTTTCGTTTCGAATCACTCCAGCCAATATGATATTGTGGTTTTGCAAAAGACTATTCCAAACAGAATGGCGATGATATTTAAAAAAGAATTAGCAAAGATTCCTTTCTTTGGATGGCAGCTTGCCATGGGGCCTTATGTAATGATAGACAGAGGTAATTATGAAAAGGCTATGCGGAGCATCGAGGAAGCCAAAGAGAAAATGAAGAAGAAGAGCATTTCGATTGTGGTTTTTGCCGAAGGGACGCGAAGTAAAACTGGTGATATACAACCATTTAAAAGAGGTGCTTTCAGATTGGCTACACAAGTTGGTTATCCCATAATCCCGACCACAGTTATTGGCTCTAATAAAATTATGCCTAAAGGAACTTACAAGCTTCGTAGAGGAACTATTAAAGTTCATTTTGATAAACCGATACAATCCGAAGGAATTAAAACCAGACAGGAAGAGATTGATTTAATGAATCGTGTTCGGGATATTATAGTTAATAATAATCTAATATAATTTTATGATAATTGGTGTAATACCAGCTCGTTTTGCATCAACCAGATTGATGGGGAAGCCTCTGGCTAACATTGGTGGTAAGCCGATGATTCAGCATACATACGAGAATGCTTCCAAATCCAGACTGATTGAGAAACTTATTCTTGCAGTTGACGATGCTAAAGTTGCTTCTGTAGCTAGGGGCTTTGGAGCTGATGTTATAGAAACTCCGA
>JAPHUI010000103.1 GCA_026193755.1 Ignavibacteriaceae bacterium
CATGGTCTCCTTCGCCCCATTGCTAAATATGTGAACCTATCCATAATAGGAGCATTAATTATTTTTAAGCTCCAGGGAATTCCTATTGTTGCGACGTATGCGCCTATTTCAGCAGGACTTTTTCCATGCATTGCCAGCCACGCTGGTATTGCATACCATAATAAACCCTCCGGTATTCCCTGTGCAACATATAACGCAGCAAATGAGAAATATCTTAAAAATGTATTTTCTGATAAGGACGGAAGTTCTTTATACTTCAATTTTTTGGCATCTACAAAAAGCATTAAATGACTTTCGTATTATTAATAAAGAAGTGTGATGTTGATTAGAGCTTTTTAAAGATGTCACCCGGTTAAGGATGACATCTTTATTTAATTAAATTTTATTTCTGTGGAAGAACAGGATACTGATTCATAATCGTGTAAATATTATCCTTATGTTCCTGGATGTATCCTCTTAATTCTTTCCATACATCTGGCTGTTTTTCATTAATGCGTTTTATATACTCCTCCCAGAATTTATCGAATGAAGCCATATCCTTTACTGTGTACCAAACATTTACATTCCACCCATCACCCCATGCATGGTTGAATAATCCCCAGTTTAAAAGCATTTTGTCATCAACTAGCCCGTTAAGTATCGGGGCAAATTTTTCATTGATCATTTTATTCATCGCTCCCACATCAGACATCTTAACTTTTTGGAAACTTACAACCAGTAATGGTTGTTCAGATTCCTGGGCTTGAATATTTCCTGCTGCCAGAATAAAAACGAAAAGTAATGCAAAGATTTTTGATAACCGTTTCATAGAACTTCCTCCTTTATATTTGTGAATAATTATTTATTAGAACGAAAATTTTTCTTTAATTTCATTTGGTTTTATGCGCTTCCAATTCTATCTCTATCATAAACCCCGGCAATGCTAATTCTTTTACTCCAAGCCAGGAGCCTGTTGGAAATTGCTTTGTGTAAATCTTGTTGCGATAGCCAGACTGCTTAATGAACTCAGGCATATTTGTAGTAAAAATATTTTCAACGATAACATCATCGAAAGTATAACCATAATGCTTTAACACTTTATCCAGATCGGAGTAGCAATTTTTCATTTGTTGTGCTAAATCACCTATTGCAGTAGAATTACCGGCATCATCCATACTAACAGCACCCGAAATTTTAATATCGTCTCCAATCTTTACAGCATGTGTATAACCATATGCTTTTTCAACTTCGGGACGAAGATAAAAATACTCTGGTGTTTCAGTTTTAGTATTATTTGAGTTAGAATCATCCTGCATCTTCTGGCACCCGGCGATAAAAATGAATGATACTGTTAAAACAGAAACAATTAAGAAAAGACCTCTTTTCATTTATAATTTCCTTTATCTTAAAACATTTTTGAAAAGTGCATATGGGCAATAAGCCATTTTCCGCCTTGCTTAACTGCAACCATCGTAGCTCTTCCACTCTGGTAATTCATCTGTCCTCCCTTTTCCATCCAGGTAAAAGTATAGTAGCTTGTTACAACTGCTGAATTTCCATTATAAATTTGAATTTGAAAATCCTGTCCGTGATAATTTACATAAGCGAGTGACCCGGTTCCTTCAATAAAAGCTTCCCACATTGTAGCATCGTGACGTAATGGTGATACTACATAGGGGAACTCAGTATTGTCATCAACAAAATATGAGAAGTAAGTTTTAAAATCATGTTTGTTGAAAGTTTCGGCTGTTGAATTAATAAGTGCCTGGACATCTTCCTTATCGCCAGCCAAGGCACTACTTGCGAATACAAAAAATAGAAAAATGACTGAAATTAATTTTAAATGTTTCATAGCTATCCCTCTCTTAGGTGAATTGAAAAATTAAGGTGATAACTTATATTATCACCTTATTAAAGTTCCAGATACTATTTAATTAAAAACCACTTCGTTATATATCTCATCTGAGTGTTTGCCGGTAAAGTATTTATTGTTGGCATCGTTGAATTTTTTCCTGTCTTCTTTGGTAGGCCAGGCTTTCATAAAAAGATCATTAGCTTTTTCATTTGCTTTTACAACATCATTCCAGTTTTTTACTTCAACGATCTGAATAAAGTCCCGGTTATCGTGTCCCCACCAATGCCGTAAAACTTTACAGCTCACTACATATTCATTGTCAGCACCGAAACATTTGTCGATGTATAAAGTGGTGAGTGAATCTAATTCCCGTGCTGAACCATTATCGGGGAAAGCTCTTTCAAAATTTGTGACCACAAATACATTTCCTTGAGCATTTTGTGCCATTAATGAACTGTTCATTGATACAATAAAAACGAACAGAAACAGAATTGCGAATAAGGATTTCATATTATTTCCTTTCAGATATTTTGTTTTGATATAGATTATTTAATTAACCTTTCGGTTGTTCTAGTTTTAATCCCGAAGCTTCTTTCATAGCAACCAATGCTTCGTCTACAGAAATAAGTATTGTTGTTTTTAGCCTGGACGTACCCCCTGAAGCAAATGAGGCCATAGTAGCTGCTAGTCCCGAAGTTTGATCAGGCATATCAACAATTATCAAACCGTCATACTCGCCATAAGAATAATAGAATGCCAGCAGTTTGCCGCCTAGCTTTTCTATAAGTTGTTTAACTGCGGTGGAACGATCTTCCGGATTCTTTAGTAGTTTCATTACATTATCTGATTTGTACGAAAATTGAATCATTGATAGAGCCATTTTTACTCCAGTTTATTATAGATAGAATTATTGTTATTGATTTATTACTATGAAAGAAGGAAACAATTATGCGGATATCTTAGCAGCTTCTTCAATAAAATAAATTGCAGTTATTCCCACAACTCCGGCATTTTTCATAACCTCTTTTATATTCTGTGACTGAGCAAACTTTTGAGCGTTCGCTATGCTATCCCAATCCAGAAGAATAAAAACTTCGTTAGGGTTGTTTGCACTGCGAAATATTTTACCTCCACGGGAACCATTTATAGAACGTGCAGATGCGTGGGCATCAAAATTATGCTTCCATTTAACATAATCTTCAACATGATGATGAACTAATAGATGTGCCATTAAGTAAGCCTCCTTAAATGGAAAACGGGATAAAAAATTATTGATGCTGCCCGAGCTATGGGAGAGTGAAGCAAACCTAAGTAATAATTTACCAACGAGCAAATAAAATGTTTAGAAAAATTGCACTAGTCAAACATTCTGGTAAATATTAACGGGGGCAAGACTTGTGACTGGCAGTTGTAATTTGCTTATAAGTAGCAGGAATGGTTGAGTAAAAAACTAAAGTAACAATGTATTTCAAGCGAATCGCTTTAAGGAACTCTCCGCAGGAGAATTTTTGTAAATAGTAATGTCTAATCCCTGGATTTTGAGTTTAGCATTTACTTGAACCTTCCGATAAAATTTGATATTATATAATTAGCAAATAAAAAAATCAAATATGAGAATCATTTTTTGCAAGGTAAAAATATGAATGAATTCTTGCAAATGAAGTCGCAACACTTGTTAATGAGGAAAAACCTTCAGGGAATTATGAAATTGAATTCAACAGTCATTCCATTGAAATCCGGAATATGCCAAGCGGAATATATTTCTATAAACTAGCTACAAATAATTTCTCTCAAACAAAATAAATGATTTTGTTGAAATAGCGGAATTATAAATTTTAACTAATAAAACTATTTTCTCTCAAATTAAAAGGAACCTCACCATGATAAAAAACCGCGTTAAGAATTTTGCTCGCCTGATTGAATCATCATCATTCATTGTCTTTTCTCTGATTTTAATTTTTTCTTTAGGTCTGCTGGCAGCCTGTCAGAGTAAAAGTGAATCCGGGGAGAACAATCCAACCTCAAAAGTAACAGCAGTGAATGTGTGCGATATGTTTAGCCAGCAGGATATTGAAAAAATCTTTAAGGTAAGTATTAAAAACGTTAAGAATACCGTACAGAGTGCTTCCGAAAATGGGAATAGTTTTGTCTCACAATGTTCATATTATGTGAATTCTGATGGTTATAAATCTGTAGGGATAATGGTCAGGTATTTTGCTTACGTAACGAATCCAAAAACTTTTGATGAACTTGTTGCCCAGAATACACCAGAGAGCGAAGCACAGAATGAGGAACAAAAAAAGATTATTGATGAAGTTGTAAATTCTTTTAAAACGGGTATCCAAATAAATGATATCGGTGATAGCGGAGTTTGGTATAATTGGTCAGATATCCCCTCATTAATGCTATACTTTAATAATCACTACCACCTCATAATTAACCTAACGGGGTTTGAATATAACAATGAGAATATGGAAATGTGTAAAAAAGTTGCTGAAAAATTAATAACAACCCTGAAGTAATTTTAGAAATTAACTGACGCATTACATCCGGATAGGACAACAATTAAAAGGACGAACAAATGTTCGTCCTTCCCACGCACAACACAGTTAATTAATTATCGTAGAATATCTAAATAAACTTTAATAATCACTGCTTCATTTTTGTACCGGGCTGCCCAGCAAATCATTACTTTATTCAAATTACCAAAGTTTTATTGCTTTTAATTCAGGAAATGCTGATTTTTATTAAGCCGGGCATTGAGCAAAATCATTTTATTTGAAGGAACGAATTATGAAAACCATTTTAACATTTAATCC
>JAPHUI010000315.1 GCA_026193755.1 Ignavibacteriaceae bacterium
GAAAGACTTTCCGAAAAAGTTGCCGATATTTATTCGGGTGTGATAAGCTATTCAGGTAAACCAACTGATTCACAGATTGAACGCCTAAATTTGCTTGAAGGAGTTTATTCTGATTACAGAAAAGAAGTTGATACAATTCTTAATGATAAATTACCCTCAATAAATTCTGAAATTAAAAAATCAGGACTTGAAGAAATAAAGGTAATTACAAGAGAGGAGTTCGACAAAAGTTAATTCGTTATCAAATTAGTGTATAGTGTATTCGTGGCTGACATAATGGCCACGAATGCACGAATAAGAATTATGACGGAAATTATCTACAAAGAATAATCGTTCAAGATTATCGGATTATGTATGGAAGTACATAATAATCTCGGAAAAGGATTTCTTGAAATCGTGTACAAAGATGCACTTGAATACGAATTCAGAAAGAATAACATTCCATTTGAAAGAGAGAAGGAATACATTGTCAATTATAAGGATATTATTTTATCGCATAAATTTTATGCTGACTTCGTTGTATTCGACAAAATTATTTTAGAAGTAAAAGGAATGGCAGGAATTGCTGACGAACACATCGCTCAGACTTTAAATTATCTGAAAGTTTCCGGCTGTAAGCTTGGATTGATTGTTAATTTTGGTGAATTATCGTTACAGTATAAAAGAGTTGTGCTCTAATTCGTGATTTTAATTCGTGAATTAGTGGCAACCAAAAATATGACACGAATGCATTAATTTTTGTTCGAATTGGAACGTCTTCTTTCAGTCGGATCTAAATAAACCTTCCTCATCCTGATTGATTTTGGAGTAACTTCAACAAGCTCATCATCTTTGATGTATTCCAAAGATTCTTCCAGAGTAAACTTAACTGCTGGTGCAATCTTCGCTGCTTTATCGGAACCGGAAGCTCTCATATTTGACAATTTCTTTCCCCGCTGAACGTGAACCTCGATATCGTTTTCTTTGTTATATTCACCGACAATCTGCCCCCGGTAAACAACATCACCCGGATCAATAAAAAATTTGCCACGATCCTGAAGTGAATCAATTGCATACGCAGTTGACTGTCCTTCGTGCATTGAAATTAACACACCGTTTTGTCTTTGTGTGATTGATCCTTTGAAAAATTCATACTGGTAAAAACGATGGTGCATTATTCCTTCACCTGAAGTAACAGTAAGAATTCTGTTTCTCAGTCCCATCAGTCCGCGTGCAGGAATATGGAACTCGAGTGTTGTCAAACTTCCCTTCTGTTCCATCTTTATCATCACTCCCCTTCTTTGTCCAACGAGTTCAATTACTTTCCCGGTTAATTCATTCGGGACATCAACAACAAGTATTTCAATCGGCTCGGCTTTCTTCCCATCAATTTCTTTGTAGATAACTTTCGGCGGACCGACTGCAAACTCGTAACCTTCACGACGCATATTTTCAATAAGGATTGAAAGATGAAGCAATCCCCTTCCCGAAACTTTGTGAGTATCTGGCGAACCGGTTTCCTCCAAACGCATCGCAACATTTTTCTCAAGTTCTTTATAAAGCCTGTCACGAAGATGACGTGAAGTTACATACTTCCCTTCCTTTCCATAAAAAGGAGAAGTATTCACAGTAAAGTTCATACTGATTGTCGGTTCATCAATGTCAATAAGAGTAAGCGGCTCGGGATTTTCTGCATCGGCTATAGTATCGCCAATATCGATATCTTCAACGCCGACAAGGGCACAAATATCTCCTGCATCAACTTCATCAACCTCATCACGTTCAATTCCTTCAAAAACAAAAAGCTGATTTATGCTGATTGGATGAACTTCTCCATTTCTTTTTATGATGCAGAGCGAATCATTCTTTCTCAATGTTCCGCGAAAAACTCTTCCGATACCGATTCGTCCGACATAATCGTTGTAATCGAGCGAAGTGATCTGCATCTGCAACGAACCATCCTCGACTTTCGGCTGAGGAATTTTTTTAACGATCTTTTCAAGCAGTGGAATAAGATCTTTTCTTTCATCTTTCAGATTCTTAACTGCCCAGCCGTTTCTTCCGCTTGCATAAATTACAGGGAACTCAAGCTGTGCATCGTCCGCACCAAGATCTATGAACAGATCATAAATTTCATCAAGAACTTCTGCAGGACGGTTATCCGGTCGATCGATTTTGTTGATTACAACAATTGGCTTTAAATGAAGATGAAGAGCTTTCTCAAGAACGAATCTTGTCTGCGGCATCGGTCCTTCGAAAGAATCGACTAAAAGTAGAACTCCGTCTGCCATTTTTAGAACCCGTTCAACTTCACCGCCGAAGTCTGCGTGACCCGGTGTGTCTATCAGGTTTATTTTTACATCGTTGTACGGAATGCTGATATTCTTGGCAAGTATGGTAATTCCTCTCTCCCGTTCGAGGTCGTTTGAATCGAGAAAGCAATCCTGCAC
>JAPHUI010000411.1 GCA_026193755.1 Ignavibacteriaceae bacterium
ACAATGGGAATTGCCAATTCACTCTCGAAGCTTGCCCGTACCAAAAGATCAGGAATGATTGCAACATGGCTATCCGGACTAATTATTTTCTTTGATGATTATGCAAACGCTCTTGTGGTTGGCAACCTTATGCGACCAATTACCGATAAATTAAAAATCTCGCGCGAAAAACTTTCATTCATTGTTGATGCAACATCTGCTCCGGTTGCCAGTATTTTTATTGTCTCTTCATGGATTGGTTACGAAGTTGGTTTAATTCAGGACGGTTTAAATGCAATCGGATCTTCTCTCAACGCTTATTCAGTTTTCCTCGATACTATTATCTTTCGCTTTTACCCGATTGCAATGCTCTTTTTTGTTTTTCTTGTTTCGATCACTAACAGGGATTTTGGTTCGATGTTAAAAGCTGAGAGAAGAGCGTTCAAAGAAGGAAAAGTTTCATCATCATCTTCATCAATTAATAAATTAACTGAGACCAATGAACTCTTCGGAAACGAAGATAAAGCAAAATGGTACAATGGAGTTATACCAATTCTCGTTCTTGTTTCAATTACTGTCTTCGGTTTGATATTTACTGGAATCGGTTCCCTGAAAGAGCAGGGAATTACTGAATACGGAATCAGGGATATAATTAGCAGCTCCAATTCATACCTTGCTTTACTATGGGGAAGCTTTTCTGCATGTGTTGTTGCTGCAATTATGATTATTGTTCAAAAAATTCTTTCACTTCGCGAAACCATTGATGCCTGGTTTGCAGGAATTCGTTCAATGCTACTGGCAATTCTAATTTTAACTCTCGCCTGGAGTATCGGTGCAGTGACAAATGAAATGCGAACAGCAGATTATATAATTAGTCTGATAAGTGAGACTATTGATCCGAGATTTTTACCTGTAATTGTATTTGTTGTTTGCGGTTTAACAAGTTTTGCAACGGGTACAAGCTGGGGAACAATGGCAATTATGTTTCCTATTGTAATTCCTCTTTCTGCTGCAGTTACAGGAATGAATCATTATTCACCTGCAGATACACACCTAATTTTAATTGGAGTTGTTAGCTCTGTTCTTGCAGGATGTGTTTGGGGAGATCACTGCTCACCGATTTCCGATACAACAATTCTTAGTTCAATGGCTTCCGGCTGTGACCATATTGATCATGTGCGCACGCAACTTACGTATGCAATAAGTGTTTCAATTGTTACTATGTTAATTGGTGATATACTTACCGCATTTGGTTTATCGCCTTACATTGCTTTGTTACTTATCGCCGCAGTTCTTCTTGGAATTATTTATTTGTTTGGTAGAAAGGTTGACATTATTTCGTAGGGGTTCAATATATTGAACCCCTGCTACAGAGATCTGATTATTTTAACAAAATCATTTTCTTTGTCTCAATAAAATTTCCAGCTTTTAATTGATAGAAATATATCCCGCTAGGAAGACCGATTCCGTTAAACTCAACTTCGTAATTGCCAGCTTGTTTTTCCTCGTTAACGAGTGTTGCGATTTCGTTTCCAATTATGTCATAAACCTTCAGAATAACAAATTGAGATTGCTTCGCTCCATTCGCAATGACACTGGGGATACTAAATTTAATTTTTGTCGTTGGGTTAAACGGATTAGGGTAGTTTTGTTCTAAGGAAAATTCTGATGGATGTTGGTTCTCAGTTTTGATGGAGGTAAGTTCCTCAGGAACATAAGCAGTTGCTTCGTTTCCGTAATGGCTTGGATTGCTAGTACCTGAAAGTGTTGCTATTCTATAAGTGTAATTGCGATTTAATTCAACTGATTCATCAGAAAACGTAAATGTACCCGCATTTGTCTCTACTAATGTTATATAAGTTGAATCGCCTTCAGGCAAACCTTGTTTCCTTTCTAATCGGTAACCTGTTATCGGGGGAAATGGTGTTGAACCTCCATTCCAGTTTAGTGTAACTTTTTGCTCGGTTAAACTTGCCACAGCCTGAAGCAATGAGGGCGGAAAAGAAATTGTAATTGCTGTAAATACTGAAACGTCATCGATATAAAGGAAATCAATATTGTTAGAATCTCCTGTGTAATAGAATCCAAGCCTGAAGTTACCCGGTGCCGATATCGTCGTGTAAAAGTTGTCAGGACCTACATTACCAGTTGCATGTAATTCCCAGATAGATGTCCAGGTATTTCCGTTATCAGAGGTAATTGCACTACCAACTACAACAGTGTCAGACCACCAATCTTCATAGTAACGAAATTCTATCATTACTGTCGCACCGGCAGGGCAGGGAATTTCAGGTGACATTATATATGAATCTCCCAGGAAAATCGGATCCCAGAAAAACGCCATTTCACCCGGATATCCTCCTGCATTCGAACTATTAAGCCAATGCCAGTTATTTAATCCCAGTGGTCCCTTTACTTCCCATCCTTCAAAATCAGAATCAAATTGATATTCAAGCATAAAAGCAGGAAAAGGTTGAGTATAAAAATACCATGCAGGTGAAGATGAATTACCAGATACACTATATTCAACTACGCACCAGAAATATTTTGTGTTTTGTAATAATGAAGTCACAGAAACCGAGTTGAAAACAGTTGAAGGATATCCATTTTGAATCCTCACGGAAGTATCCATATTTGCTACAAGCGCTGAATCAGTGCTGAAGTAACATTCATTGTACTGAAGACCGGAAGGGTTTTCCCAGAAAAGAGTATGTTCAGAGTTGTCAATACCAATCGCACCAGGTGCAGTCATTGGATTAAATGCAGGATTAGGAACTTGTGCAAGTATTGTTGTTGTGTAAAAAATAATAGAAAATAAACTCTTCTTCATTAGGCTTCCTTTATTTTCTATAAATATAGGAATCTTATACT
>JAPHUI010000269.1 GCA_026193755.1 Ignavibacteriaceae bacterium
AAAGATTTTTCCGAGATGGATCAGCTTCTTCCGCTTTGTGACATCATTACAATACATCTTCCGGCAACCCCGGAAACAAAGGGGCTTTTTAACAAAAAGATGTTCAGCTATATGAAGAACGAGGCTTACCTGGTAAACACATCACGTCAGGATGTAATTGTTGAAGATGACTTACTGGAAGCTATTAAAGAAAAAAATCTTCGAGTTGCTATGGATGTATTCAAGGGCGAACCTGAAGTAAAATCCGGCGAAGTAAAATCCAAACTACAGGATAATCCAAACATTTATGTGACACATCATATCGGCGCTTCCACAGAGCAGGCACAGGATGCAGTAGCTCAGGAGACTGTTGATATAATTAGCCACTATATTCACAGCGGTATAATTGATCATTGGATTAATCGGGCAAAGATAACCGATGCACACTACCAGCTTGTAGTGAAACATTTCGATAAACCCGGAGTGCTTGCAGGCGTGCTCGAACTGCTTAGGGAAGGCAACATCAACATTGAAGAGATTGAGAATGTAATATTTGATGGCGGTGTTGCAGCAAGCTGTACAATGAAGTTAATGAATGCAGCTACTGCAGATATGCTTAAGATGATGAGCGAAAACCCTAATGTGATTAGTGTTAGTCACGTAGAGATTTAATTTATCAAATTGGGCGATTCTTTGAGTCGCCCAATCCCTTCATACAAACTTCACTTCAATTATATCTTTAATTAAGCCGTGGTAATATGGCATTTGCAGAAGCAGCTTAATACCTTCTAAATCCTGCTCATCAAAATCAAAAACAAGATGCTGAAGATTTACAGTAACATAATCAAGAGCCGTTTGAGGAAATGTCGGGAACAGGTGGTCAATCTTCTCAGCATGTCCACTTTCGAGAGCTTTCTTAAACGTAGAATTAATTTTCTTAACTAGCTCATCGGAAGTTCCGGCAAGAACAAAATTTACATAAGGTGCATTAATAAGTTCAATTATTTCTTCCGCAAAGCTTAAACCGCTGAGAAATATTTCTTTTTCATAATTCTCATCTCCAACTATCAGAATATTTTCACTAAAGTCAGTGGGCTGATGGCTTAAAAGGGTTGTCTTTACTTCGACATCGTAAAATTCTTTAAAGAGTATTTTGCTCAGAATAACCTCATTAGAAGTGACATCCCCCTTTAGAAAAATTTCGTCAATAGTTTCCTGCTCTTCTTTAAAATGAATATAAGCATTTGAGAGCAGTGCGTCGAACGATATCCCGATTTCAGAAGACACGAACAAATCCTTATTTGAAATAAGATCCAAAGAGGGAATTAGTCCAACCGAGTTTTGATCAGCGGCTAATCTCTTAGCTATAACTGAAGACGGAACCGTTTCAAATTCAACATTAGATTTTTTCTCCATCTCCGATAATAATATGCTTGAGAAAATATTTTTAGGAAAATAAAATTTTGTATTCATAAAATAAAAAAGCCGCCGAAAGGCGGCGTAAAAAATATTATTGACTCTTTTTATCTTTAATGCGTGCAGCTTTACCCGAAAGGTTGCGCAGGTAATAGAGTTTTGCTCTTCTTACGTTTCCTTTCTTTAAAACTTCAATTTTAGAAATTTTAGGTGACTGGAAACGAAATATTCTTTCCACACCAACACCACTGGCAATTTTTCTTACGGTAAAAGATTTATTTAGTCCACCACCGCGAACGCTTATTACGTCTCCTTCAAAAGGCTGTATTCTTTCTTTATCACCTTCTATAATGCTCACATACACTTTTATGTGATCCCCTGATCTGAATTCAGGTAAATCAGTTCGGGGTTTTTCTTTTAATATGCTTGTTACTTTGTCCATAAATTACTCCTAGTTTTAAGCTGCAGACTTATCAGTCTTGAGCCGAATTTATTTTTCGCCATTTCTCAGTTAAAATTTTTGATTGTTCTTCTTTCCATTTATTAATTTCTTTTTCATTTCCGGAAAGGAGAACCTCGGGAACCTTCATTCCCCTGTACTCCGCAGGTCTGGTAAAATAAGGCGCTTCAACAATTTCACCATCCTGGAATGAATCATCAAGTGCTGCCTCGCTGTCGTTAAGTACTCCCGGTAAAAGTCTAACCAAAGCATCAACAATTATCAAAGCCGGAAGTTCACCTCCGGTGAGAACAAAATTTCCAATTGAAATTTCATACGTGGCAAATTTTTGTCTCACACGGTCATCAATTTCTTTGTAATGCCCAGCAATCACAATTATATTTTTTGAAAGTGAAAGATCATTAGCAATCTTCTGATTGAAAATTTTCCCTTTCGGAGTCGTAAAGACTACGTGATCATAACTACGCTCCGATTGCAGAGATTCAATACATTCAAAGAATGGCTCAGGTTTAAGAACCATACCGGGTCCACCGCCAAAAGGTCTATCATCAATTTGCTTGTGCTTGTTATATGCATAATCACGAAGATTATGAATAAACAATGACAACTTCCCTTTATCCTGTGCTCTCTTTATAATGCTTGTCTGTAAAGGACTTTTAAGCAAATCCGGAACAGCTGTTAAAATATCAATCCTCATCATCTTCAAAAAAATCTTTTGTAATATTAAGGATTAATCTCTTTTGAGCAGCATCAAATTTTTCAATAAAATTAAGAACATAAGGAATCAATTTCTCATCTCCATCATCTGTCAAAATAACCAAAACATCGTTAGCGTTTGTCTTTATTATATCGGAAATTGTTCCTATTCTTTCGTTACCGGCAATTACTTCACTACCAATTAAATCATGCACAAAAAAATTGTTCTCAGGCAAGCTTACCACATCATCTTCACCTACATAAATTTCTCTGCCAATCAAAACCTGAGAATCCCGGGGGCTATCAAATTTTTTAAATTTAATTATAATCTGTCCCTTAACATCTTTTACACCTTCGACGTAAAATGTTTTCTTATCACTCCAAAAATCTAAATAAACCTTTTTTAAGTTTAAATATCTTTCCGGAAAATCCGAGAACGACTTAAGTCTTATACAACCATCTTTTCCGTAAACCTGTTCAACTCTTCCAATTAAAAAGTAGTCCAAAATTTTCTAAATCATCTAATCAATTATTTCCAGCAAGGCACGTTTCCCCTCTTTTGCTGCAACTGCAGTAAGCAAAGTTCTCATTGCTTGTGCAGTTTTTCCTTGCTTACCGATGACTTTTCCTACATCCTCTTGTTTGACCTTAAGAGAGAGAGTAAATTTCTTATCCTCGGTGATGGTTTCTTCAACAACCACATCTTCAGGACTATCGACAAGATGCTTTGCAATAAATTCAATAAACTCTTTCATATGTAAGAGCCTCCTATGTTAGCGCTGTGAGCAGTATTGTATTTAAGTACAGAAATCCGATTGTATCACTTCAATCAGCATAAAAACAGAAGCAGCGCTATTAACCTCTGCTGTACTTTATTCCGCTTTCTCTTCAGATTTTGTCTCTTCAACCGGAGCCTGCTCTTCTGCTTTTTCCTCAACCTTGTCTTCTACTTTTTCTTCTACCTTTTCAGAAGAAGCTTCAGTTTCTTGTTTGGCTTTTGCCTTCCTCGAGAGTTTTTTCTCAGTTTTTTTCTTTGAACTGACTTCTTTTATCTTCTGCCAGTTATCAATTTCAGATTTTATTTTCTCTTCATCAAGACCTTTAGACATTAATTCCTTTTTTAGAGTAATACCCTTTTGCCTTAAAAGACTTTTCACAGTACTCGATGGCTGGGCACCAACATTCAGCCAATAAAGTATCCTGTCTTCCTTTAAGTCAAGTGTATGTGGATTAGTTAAAGGATTATAGAAACCTACAGCTTCCAGAAATTTTCCGTCCCTGGGTGATCTTGAGTCTGCTGCAACAATTTTATAAATAGGTT
>JAPHUI010000413.1 GCA_026193755.1 Ignavibacteriaceae bacterium
AATTATAAATAAAATAAATGGGTTGCGGTAAAGACGATATTTTAATCTTCCCCATCGCGATTGCTGTAAATATTCCTCAACAGTCATAGTATAAATATCCCCAATACCTCTCTGATCAAGTTTACCTGCACTAGCATGATGAATAGCATGATTTTTACGCCAATAGTGATATGGTGTAAAGGAAATGATGCTGCTAGCCATTCCCCAAAAATCATTTGCTTTTTTTGATTTGAAAAAAGAACCATGCCCGCAATCGTGCTGAATAATAAATATTCTTACCACAAAACCTGCTGCCGGCAGTGCCAATAGAAGAGTAACCCAGTAACTGACATCTATACTAAGGTACATTAAGTACCAGAGAATTAAGAACGGTATAAATGAATTACATAACTGCCAGATGCTTTTTCTGTTTGGTGCGGATTGATATTTTTTAACTAGATTTTCCCAGGAAGGCATTTTAAAGGTGGTCTCATTTGAAGACATCATGGATATAGTTTGAAATTTCTTAAAATTTGAAAAAAGTAAGATAGGTATAAAACCATCAGTATAAAAAGTAAATATGATTTTCGTTTGTTGTGTACTTTTCTTTTAATTGAAATCACACTTCATCAAGATTTTAACAATAAAGTTCCTGAAAATAAGATAAGCTAAATAGTATATTAATTGGTTCTAAATCAAATTAAATACAATAAATAACCAATTACAGCACCACCAAGTATAATATATGCAGCATTTAACTTTTTAATCGTGAACAATGCAATTATACTTAGAAGAGCAATTACCCAACCTTGCCATTCAATCAGAACCTCTCCTCCGAGTTTTACTGCAACTACTAACATAACTGCAAGAGCGCTTACATTTACAGAATCGAGAAATTTAGAAAAGAAATTTGAATTTCTGAGCTTAGGAATCATTGGATTTAATAAAGCAACGAAGATGAAAGAAGGAATTATTAATCCAACAGTTGCAACGACAGCCCCCTTTATGCCGGCAATCTGGTAACCAATAAATGTTGCAGACGAAAGCAACGGACCTGGTGTTAGCTGCCCTACTGCTATCGCATCCAACAATTCCTGCCTGGTAAGCCAGTTTAATCCGTGTACAAATTCACCTTCAAAATAGGCTACCAAAACATAACCACTCCCAAACCAGACTGCACCAATTTTTAAGCAGGTCAGAAATAATGTTGTAAGAGAAGTCTCTGATTTTTCAACGGTTTGTATTAGTGGAGGAAGTAAACCCAGAGTAAGGATGGATAATATAGAAATTGAATTTAGAGTATTCATACGCTCAGAGAGGAAAATAAATATAGCGCCAAAAATCCCTCCGGCAAGAATTGAAAATATTTCATTAAGACCCATTATATTTACTGCAGCAACCGCAATTCCGATTGAAATTATTTTCCATCCATTTATAGTTTTTAAACCGAGCCTGTAAACTGCATTAAGAATTACAATGATGACCGCAGGTTTGAGTCCATATAAAAATGGTTTAACATCCGGAAGATTTCCATAGAGTGCATATACGTATGCTAATACTCCAGTAATCAGAACGGCAGGTAGAGTAAAACAAATTCCAGCAGTAACTAAACCGGCAAATCCTGCACGATAGTAACCGGTATGTATTGCCATTTCTATTGCGTTAGGACCAGGAATAAGATTTGTAGTACCAACAAGATCAAGAAAATGCTGATGAGTCATCCATTTACGATTTGATACTACTTCATCTTCAAATAGTGCAATGCTTGCAGCAGGACCACCGAATGAAATCAATCCTAACTTTAAAAACAGGAATGCAACTTCCTTTAATTCTTTCACTTATTTTTTATTCAATCTTCAAACAGGGATGGAACCCATTTTATTTAACATTCTTATCTGCATACTTTTTTTCTACGAATAGATAAATACAATATACCATCCCTACGGGACTTTGATTTTTATTGCGTTGTGTTTTCTAGAAATACTTTGTCCCTAACGGGACATTTTCTGTCTTAATCCCAGAGAGATGCAATATTTATAGAATGTTGCAACCCAAAGAGCGAATTAAACCCCTTTAGGGGTGACCTATTAAACTCTGGAAATATTTATTGTATAATTCTTTAAAAAAATCTGCTCATAAATTATTCAATCTGAATAAACGATTCACAGCTCTAGCTAATTAGAAGTAAACCGAGATTCCAAAATTGACATGCTTGCCATTCACGCTAAATGAATTAATTTTGGATTCAGCTTTTGTATTATCATCACTAAAATTATCCTTGGAAGACCAATAAGAAAATGTTATACCATATTCTGCGGATAAACTCATTTGTTTATAAAACCACCACTCAACACCCAAGATCATATCTGCACCTACAGATAATATGTCTCTGTCCGATTTTACTTTTATTTCAGTTTCATCTTCATTAAAAGTTCGTTCAGATGTCTGATTAGATATATTAATAAATGGTCCTGCACCACCAAATAACGCAATACTATTTGTAACAGTAAAATAACGGATGTATTGTAAGTTAATCATCAATCCAAAATTGTCTGTATTATTTTCTGATTTATTAATGTCAGAAGTATCCAACCTTGTAATATTTGTTTCGATATCAGCATTACCCAATTCAAGTGAAACACCTAATCTTACAGCATCTCTGCTGCTGAAATGATATTTACCTGAAAAAGTACTTCCCTGAAAATTTGTAAGATTGAAATTATCACTTATCTGAAATTGTAGAGCAAACTTACCATCCAATGAATCAAGATATGATTTGTTTTGTGGTAAGCAATCTTTAGTAAAAACCAGGAAGAAAATTTGAAGAGAAATAATTCCGATGAGACTAGTTTTGAAAGGCATAATCCCTCCGCTAAAATTTGATACTAGTGAATTAAAATCCAATAGAATACATTTAAACTTACGCATCTTATACTTATTTTCAACAATTAAATTACCCCAAGTTTTAATAGTAACTAAATGAAAAACAAAACATTTGTAATAGTGGATGCGATGGCGATGGCTTATAAAGCGTACTTCGCATTTATTAGTCGTCCGTTGAAAACAAGTAATGGCGAACCAACCTCAGCAGTTTATGGATTTATAAATCAGTTACTAAAAGTTCTTGAAGATCATAAACCTGATTACATTGCTGTTGCTACTGATTCAAAAGAAAAAACTTTCCGTCATGAGAGATATAAAGAATATAAGGCTACCAGGGAAGAAATGCCTGATGATATGATTCCCCAAATTGGAAGGATTAA
>JAPHUI010000376.1 GCA_026193755.1 Ignavibacteriaceae bacterium
AAGTGTTGGGGACCAATTGGCGAGATACATATTGTCAGTAATTATATCAAAGGTAATACAGTTCAAACAAATTATTATGGAGGTGGTGGTATTAATATATCAGAATGCACTACTAATACACCAATAATAGAAAATAATATTATAGTTGATAATTTTTCAAGTAAATATGGGGGTGGAATATTAATAGATCTGAATTTAGATAATTCGTTCAAACCCGGATTAAATACACATCAAAGTGTACCCAAATATGGAGATGATTTAAGCGAACAATTTCTAGTAAACAATACAATATATAATAATAGTGCCGCTGTTTCAGGTGGTGGTTTCTATGCTGCAAATAATATGACTGCGAACATTATGAATTGTATATTGTGGGAAAACACGGCCCCGAATAATCCTCAAATTGGAGGAGACGTGAATGTTGTATATTCTGATGTGGAAGGTGGATTCCCAGGAGAACACAATATTGATGTTAATCCATCATTTGCAGATACTCTATTTCATTTGGCAGATACAAGCTTATGCATAGGTGCTGGGATAGATTCTTTGGATATTGGCGGAACAATGCATTATTGTCCCCCATTCTGCTATTATGGAGGCCCCCGTCCAAATCCGCCCGGTTCAATGCCAGATATTGGAGCCTGTGAGTCTTCACTACCAAATCCTGTAAGTGTAGATAATTACCTATTATCTATTCCTGATGAGTATTCGCTTTCTCAGAATTATCCAAATCCATTCAATCCAAGCACAACCATAAAATTTGCAATACCTGAAAGAAAATTTGTTGAGCTCAGGATTTACGATATCCTCGGAAGAGAGGTTGAGCTTTTTTTAAATGAAGAGCAGGATGCTGGATACTATGAATTAAACTTTGATGCATCTCAACTTTCAACCGGAGTTTATTTCTATCAAATAAAAGCAGGAAATTATATTGAAACAAAGAAGATGATGCTGATGAAGTAAAAGTGCATATTTGAAACATACCGGCAAAAATGCGTATTAGCCTTATATCACATATTATAAGCACCTGGTTTATTTTGTTATAAATTTCTAATATAGATTAATATGAAAAACAGATATGTGAGAATATCCTTTTGAAGCTGTTTCGTGTTTTTATATTAACAGTGATTAATTATAGCATTATCTTCTCCCAAACCGGTACTACAGATAATTGGAGATACGTTCCTTCTTTAAAAAGGGATTTACATCCTTATGAAAAATTTAAAACTCCTCCTATTACTAAATCTCCGGGTCATTATACTAAAAAAGACTGGCAAGCATTGATAGATTCTGTCTGGGGACCCGGATTACCAACATCTGAGAAACTTGCAATTTTTGATTCAGCATTCAATCAAATCGATTGGTGGTATGGAGCTTTTATGAACTTGGACGTTGATATTGATTCATTGAGAGATTTATATAGACCAGAAATTCAAAACGGAGTAAGTAGGGGAAGATTTGCTGCAATAATGAACTACTTTTCGATGGCGCTTAAAGATGCACACACTATGATTATAGATATACCGGTAAATTGGGGTACATACCCTCAACCAGGTATTTCGCTCTTTGTCATAGGTACTTGGATAAATAATTTTTACTTTGGTGCGAACCTTACTCCTTTACCGGACAGTTCATTATTAGTTTATAAAGCATTATCTAATCATACATTAGGATTAGTCGAAGGGGATATTGTCCTTGGATATGATGGGGTTCCATGGAAAGTGCTATACAAAGAATTATTGGATGCACAACTACCGATTTTACCAACCTGGGTTTGGGGCAGTACCGATGAGTCTATGACACACATATTCCTGCAGAGTGCAGGTTTGAATTGGCATTTATTTGATACTATTGATATAATAAAGCATAACACCGGTGACACTTTACATCTACCAACTTCACTTCTTGCTTCGCAAACTGGAGATATATGGGGTAATGAGCAATTACCTGTTCCGGGTGTTCCTATGCCGAATGTCTTTGAAGATGATTATGTTAGCTGGGGAATTGTCGAAGGCACTCAAATCGGTTACATATATGTTGCTTCCTGGGATCGAGACCCACAATTGCATATTTCTCAGCAATTTTATTATGCCGTTGATAGTTTAATGAACTATAACGAAACTAGAGGATTAATAATTGATTTTCGATTAAATTATGGTGGATGGATGATAGTTGCACATGGAGGTTATTCACTATTGTTTAATACATCTGTTAAAAAAGTTGCTTTTGATATTCGAGGTGACCCCAATAATCATTTTTATATGATACCTCATCCAACCTTTACTGCTGAACTTTTTACGATTCCGGGGAATCCTTCGTCATATTATGATAAACCAATTGCAGTACTTGCTGGTCCGGGTTCAGTCAGTAATGGTGATTGGGAAACATTAAGAATGAAATTCCATCCGATGACTAGAACATTTGGTAAAAAAACAAACGGAGCTTTTACTTCGTCAGATTTACCGGATCTGGGAAACCCGGATTGGTTTTTTACAAAGGCAACAGGAAGTGGTTATTTACTTGATGGACATATTTACCTTGCTCATACCAGTGCAGAAATTGATACGGAAGTCTGGTTAACTCAGCAGGGGGTTATTGAAGGTAAAGATGATGTTGTTGAGGCTGCAATTGAATGGATCAATAATACCGCTTCTGTTAACAACAATGAAAATGAAATTATTAAAAATTACTTTTTAGATCAAAATTTTCCAAATCCTTTTAACCCTGCTACAACAATCAAATATCAAATCCCGGAATTAAGTTTTGTAGCACTTAAAGTTTTTGATGTTTTAGGAAATGAAATTGCTACACTTGTTAACGAAGAAAAACCAACTGGTACGTATAAGATAATATGGAATGCAGAAAACTTACCAAGCGGAGTTTATTTCTATCAGTTAAAAGCTGGGAGTTATATCGACACTAAGAAGGTGGTACTCCTTCGTTAAAACTAGAAAGAATGATTTTACTATTGGAAGAATATAATTCCGTGCTGTTGTGGATAATATTAATCCTCAACAGTTGCGAAGTCAGTGTCAGGTATTTCTAAGTTTGTGAACTCTTTAGTAATCGAAGTATCAGATTCCGGATATTCATATAATGGCATTCTTTTTTCAGTCTCACCGATACTGTAACCATAAACATCGGTGTATTCTTCTTTATTCTCGCCAATTTCTTCTAGCTGATTAAGGTATTCGCTTATTGATTTCGATTCAATAATAATAACCTTCTTCATTTGTTCAATTATCGGGCTGTGAGATCTGGTACTGTCGTGCTGGAATTCAAGTACTCTTCTTCCGTAACGGGTAATGCCGATTACTCTGAATGTAAGGCTTTTTCCAACTCCGGGAAGATTAAGCACGTTTCTATCGGAGGCCAGGAAAGGAATATTCTCAGCTTTGCGGATTGAATTAATATTTGCTATAATATTCTCTGCATCTTCAGCGAGGTTCTTTGTTAGTTCAATGCTACTTTCTGAAAGATTACCAATTACTTTTTCTTCAATACTTTCCTGAATTGAACGTGCATTCGGAGCAAAATTAAAGTAATTTTCCATATATCCTTTCACTGTGAATGTGTAATATGGAAGAACTCCTATATCATTCATTACTTCTCGAAGCTTTAAATTATGTCCTCTTCTTGAAGAAGCAGTGGTGAATACATGCTGATTCGTAACAATCCATCCTGCATTAATCAATTTCTTTACCGCTTCTTCTACTTCAGGAGTAATTTCCATCGGTGATTCGAAATGAGTTTGTATTACAAATTGCTTAATACCTATTTTTGTTGCTTTTTCTTTAAAACTCTTTAAAGTACTAACAAGATTTTCCGTAATTCTCTGTGGAAGATATACAGGAAGTCTTGTACCTAACCTTATTCGCTTGATTTCAGCATATTTTTTATCACCAGGTCGATTAGTATTCTTTTGCTTTTTCCTTTTTGCCATCCGGTAAATCGCATCAAGAATTTGTTCCAAAGATTTGTCAGAACTCATTAGAGCATCCCCACCGGTTATAAGTATGTCTCTTAACTGGGAATCATTTTCAAAATATTCCATTAATCTTTCAAGTCTTTCAGGCCATGTTTCATTTGGTTTTAGTTTATTCAGGTTAAAATTCAGATAGCCATTTTGAAAGTCATACATACGCTGGCAGGAAGAACACAAACCACCACAAGCTCTTCCTACGGTATCGGGTATTAGGATTGCTACTTCAGGGTATCTTCTATGTACATTGTGATGTGAAGGAAGAATCCAACCTGCTGCATTAGGTTTTCCTGGTTCGACTTTATCTTCCTTTTCCCATGCGATAAGAAATCCGAATTCGTCAATCAGTTGTCGGCTGTAAACAACGTAATGTCTTATTGCAAGATCAGCGCCGACTGCGAAGTAGGGGACACGAACATGCAATAGTGACAGGTAATATGGATTAACAAAGAATGGGATTCCTTTTTTCTCAGCCTCGTATAAAATTTTCATTGTATCAGGATCGAGCGAGTAACCAAGGAATTCATTTAACAAATCAGGTGAGCGAACTGCAAATCTCAAGTGAAATGTACTTTCTTTCCACCACTCAAGAGCGATTTCTAATTTTTTAGTTCTACCGAGCTCAAGATCAAATTTGTATTTTGAGTCATTAATTTCACCTTCGTCAATCTTATCAATAATTATATTCAAAATTCTTTCTCTATTCTCTTCATGCAGCTTTACTATTCTAGGATCTAAACCGGAAGGAAACCTGTCCATCCATTCTTTAAGTTGTTCTCTGGTATATTCTTTTTTTGTTTCTTTACTCATTAATTGTCTGAAAAGATGAATCATATCCTCGAAGAAATCTGGCTTTGCACCACCGGTGCCTTTGTTAACTCCAAGCCAGAGCAATTTTATTGGGTTACTAACTGCTAGCTGACCGCGCAGATTTAAATCAATAAATTCTCGTCCGGCATTATCAATGTAATCAAGAATTCTTATAGCAGCGATATCACTCCAATCCAAAGTTTTAAATGATATTCCACTTTCAATTCCTTTTTCATAGTAATTAATTGCATCCGGTTTATCCTTAATTTGATCAAGTATCCAGTGTTTAACACCCACGAGTGCTTCGGT
>JAPHUI010000070.1 GCA_026193755.1 Ignavibacteriaceae bacterium
AGTCGATGCTGATGTTAATGAAGTTGCTAATGCAATTGGAAAAGATAAAAGAATTGGGGACAAGTTCTTGAATGCAAGTGTCGGATTCGGTGGTTCCTGCTTTAAAAAAGATATACTCAATCTTGTTTACCTTTGCGAAACATTCGGATTATATGAAGTCGCGGCTTATTGGGAAAACATTGTAAAAATAAATGATTACCAGACCTCCAGATTCGTCCAAAACATTAACAAAGCAATGTTCAATACAATAACAAATAAGCGAATTGCTATTTTCGGATATGCATTTAAAGCTAACACAAGCGATACCAGGGAAACTGCTGCACTTTATGTAACAAGAAAGTTAATGACAGAGAGGGCACACGTAGTTATCTCAGATCCAAAGGCAATTAAAAATGCTAAAAAAGATTTAAAAGAATACGGAAATGATATTGAGTACCAAGAAGATCCTTACAAGGCTGCAAAAGGTGCACATGCTGTTGCAATTGTAACTGAATGGGATATGTATAAAACCTTAGACTATGAAAAAATTTATCGAAGTATGGAAAAGCCTGCATTCATTTTTGACGGAAGGAATATTCTTGATCACGAAAAGTTATTCAAAATTGGATACGAAGTGCATCCAATAGGGAGACCACCACTCGTTCATTTTAACGAAGGATAATTTTAATGGCTCGTCAAAAGCCTAACTTCTGATGAGCCTTATCATTTCCTTTACAGCTTGATCAATTCCAACAACAACTGCACGCGCTATAATGGCGTGTCCTATGCTAACTTCATCGATGTCCTCAAGCTCTCTGAAAATTTTAATGTTCTGATAATTTAAACCATGCCCCGCATTTACACCAAGACCAAGTTTCTTTGCATGTTTTGCTCCTCCTCTTATCCTTTCAAGTTCATCAAATTGTTCCTCTTCAGTAAGTGCATTAGCAAAAACTCCGGTGTGTATTTCGATATAATCTGCACCTGCTTCGGCTGATGCATCAATCTGCGGGATATCGGGTTCAGTAAATATCGAGACATCAATATCTGCATTGTGAAGCTCTTCTATCGTTTCCTTTATTAACGCCGTATTATCTATAACATTTAATCCTCCCTCAGTTGTCAGCTCCTGTCTTTTTTCAGGAACAAGAGTAGCAAGTTCAGGTCCAACATCACATGCTATCTTGATGATTTCAGGCACAGCAGCCATTTCAAAATCAAGCTTTGTTGTCACAAGTTCTCTTAAAAGTCTTACATCACGTTCGTTTATATGTCTTCTATCCTCTCTTAAGTGAAAAACAATCCCATCTACTCCGGCTTGTTCTGCAATAAGCGCAGCGGTTACAGGATCAGGCTGTGTTTCACCTCTTGCGTTTCTTAACGTTGCAACATGATCAACATTTAAAGTAAATCTCATTTTATCACCTTAAAAAAATGCTTTGATAATTTTTAAAACTGATTCAACCCCAACACCATAATCATTTGCACGGTAGCGTAAAGTTGAAATTAAATCTATCGATAACATAACACCCATATGCGTAATCACACAATAATATATGGATCTGGTACGGAAAGCAAGTATGCCAAGCGCAATACCGCCGGCAATAGCACCGAAAGTTTCAGGTATAGGTTTTCCGTTATGCAAAATTACAAAAGGAATCATTTGAATCAGTACTGAGTAATAACCAAATTTTTTCTCCAATCCAAATAACATAAATCCACGCCAGATAAATTCCCAACCAAACATGTATACCAGTAACGCAGATTCATAAATAATAAATTCGTCCCAGTTAGTCCTTGCAGATAATAGATGAGGATATTTTACAACAAAATCCGGAGTGGCTGAGAAAAACCAAACGAACGGAAGCATTATAATAAAAAATATTAGAGATAGAATGAGACCTATTTTATAGTCTCCAAACTTCAACCCATAATCGTTAAGATTTTCTTTAAATATAAACTTGATTATCAGTGTTGATAAAATGAATAGAGTTATAAAATCGCCCAGAAACCAATAAAGATATTCATACAAATAAACAGCAGGATCATTTTGCAGCGAAGGAAAGAAATTAATTCTGAAAAAATTTCTGGAAGTGAAGTACCAAGATATTGTTTGAAGAACTGCAACTGAAAGGAAGATGATGATAACTTTCCGGTCCATTTCCCTCACAATTACTACCAGACCAGTTACTTCTTTTTTTATTTCTGAAATAATATTTTTTCTACGCATTTCGAATTAAGAAATTCTTGACCAGATAAATATAAAACCAGCCTTGGTCAGTTTATAGTATAAAGTTGAAATTTGAACTAAAATCTAAACTTTATGGTCTTGACAAAGAGAATACTTAATATTATTTTAGCACTCCCCAAATAAGAGTGCTAATAAACTAATTAATAAAATTAAGGAGTAAAATATGGCAAAAATAAAATTAAATCCACTAGCTGACCGGGTTGTTGTAAAACCTGCGGAAGCTGAAGAAAAAACCAAAGGCGGAATTATCCTGCCAGACACCGCAAAGGAAAAACCTGTTGAAGGAACTGTTGCTGCTGCAGGTCCAGGAAAAATTTCTGATAACGGAGAATTGGTAAAGATGGCTATAAAAGTTGGTGATAAAGTTCTTTACGGAAAGTACAGCGGTACTGAAGTTACAATCGAAGGCGAAGAATATCTCATCATGCGCGAAAGCGATATCTTCGCAATAATTCCCTAACTAATTATTAATTCTGAAAACAATAAAAGGTAAACAAATATGGCAAAATTAATTGAATATAACACTGAAGCAAGAAGCGGCATAAAGGCTGGTGTTGACAAACTGGCTAATGCCGTTAAGGTAACACTTGGTCCGAAAGGACGAAATGTTATACTTGAGAAAAAATTTGGTGCACCTACCGTAACCAAGGATGGTGTTACAGTAGCAAAAGAAATTGAACTTGAGGATAACGTCGAGAATATGGGTGCACAGATGGTGCGCGAAGTTGCATCTAAAACTAGTGACGTTGCAGGAGACGGAACAACAACAGCAACCGTACTTGCACAGGCTATTTACCGTGAAGGTTTGAAGAACGTAACAGCCGGAGCAAACCCAATGGATTTAAAAAGAGGAATTGACATAGCAGTTAATAAAGTTGTTGATTTCTTAAAATCTATCAGTAGAGATGTTGAGGGAAGAAATGAAATAGCTCAGGTTGGTGCTATTTCAGCAAACAATGATAAAACTATTGGTGATTTGATTGCTGATGCGATGGAAAAAGTTGGTAAGGATGGAGTAATTACTGTTGAGGAAGCAAAAGGTACCGAGACTTCATTAGAAGTAGTTGAAGGTATGCAGTTCGACCGCGGATATCTTTCACCTTATTTTGTTACCGATGCTGAATCGATGGAAGCTGTACTTGAAGATCCTATGATTCTTATTCACGACAAGAAAATTTCAGCAATGAAGGACCTTTTACCGATACTTGAAAAAGTTGCTCAGCAAGGTAAATCAATGCTAATTATTGCAGAAGACTTAGAAGGTGAAGCACTTGCTACCCTGGTAGTGAACAAGATTCGCGGCACTTTAAAAATTGCTGCAGTTAAAGCTCCTGGATTTGGTGACAGAAGAAAAGCAATGCTTGAGGATATTGCAACACTAACAAACGGAACCGTCATTTCTGAAGAAAGAGGATTCAAGTTAGAGAATGCAACCGTATCCTATTTAGGAACAGCTAAGAAAGTGGTCATCGATAAAGATAACACTACAATAGTTGAAGGTGCCGGAAAGACTGAAGATATCAAGAAAAGAATTAATGAGATAAAAGCACAGATTGATAAAACAACTTCCGATTACGATAAAGAAAAACTCCAGGAAAGATTAGCAAAACTGTCTGGTGGTGTAGCAGTTCTTAAAATCGGTGCATCCACTGAAGTAGAAATGAAAGAAAAGAAAGCACGCGTTGAAGATGCTCTGCATGCTACAAGAGCAGCAGTTGAAGAAGGCATAGTTGCTGGTGGCGGTGTTGCTTTAGTTAGAGCAATAAATGTGCTTGAAAAAGTTGAAGGTGAAAACGTTGACCAGACAACAGGTGTTAAGCTTGTTCAGAAAGCACTTGAAGAGCCTTTGAAACAAATCGTAAACAATGCTGGTCTCGAAGGATCGGTTGTATTACAAAAAGTTAAAGAAGGTAAAGATGACTTTGGATTTAATGCACAAACTGAGAAATATGAAAACCTTGTTAAGGTTGGCGTTATTGATCCGACCAAAGTTACCAGAACAGCATTGGAAAATGCCGCTTCAGTAGCTTCATTATTGGTTACAACTGAAGCTGTTGTTTATGAGAAGAAAGAGAAAGAACCACCAATGCCTCCAATGCCAGGTGGTGGTATGGGCGATATGGGCGGAATGTATTAATAGTACTTTCAATCCAATTAAAAAGAAGGCGGGCAAGTTCCCGCCTTTTTTATTTTAAATCTTCCTTTTTCTGGTCTGAGTTTTGCGGTTTTAATTGATTAATGTTGAATTTTCAACACTCAGTAGCAATAAATCAAAATAATTCAGGTATAATGCTCACACTAGCAAACCTAAGTAAGAAATTCGGAAATTTTATCGCGGTAAATAATATCAACCTGGAAATTAGGGAAGGTGATTTTTTCGGATTTCTGGGGCAAAACGGTGCTGGAAAAACTACCACCATAAAAATGATTACGGGCTTATATTCACCTACCAAAGGTAAAATAATTATCGGCGGGTTTGATATTCAAAAAAATCCAATAGAAGCAAAAAGTCTTATTGGCTACATTCCGGATCAACCTTTCTTATACGAAAAATTAACAGGCAGAGAGTTCCTGTACTTTTGCGGTGGACTATATAAAATCGATAAAGTAAAATTAAAAAATAAAATTGAAGAAATTATTGATCAGCTTAAAATCGGAGAATGGGTGGATAAGCGCACCGAAGAATATTCTCAGGGAATGAAACAAAGAATCGCTATTGCCTCAGCTCTTCTTCACAATCCCAAGCTTCTTGTTGTGGATGAACCAATGATAGGACTTGATCCGCAAAGCGCCTTGGTTGTTAAAAATGTTTTAAAGCAGAAAGCATCCGAAGGAGCTGCAATATTTATGTCGACTCACAGTTTAAATGTCGCAGAAGAAATTTGTTCGAGAATCGGAATAATAAAAGACGGTCAGATGATTCTTGAGGATGAGAAAGAAATTGTTGAGCAAATAAGAGGAACTGATCATCATAATCTTGAATCACTTTTCCTTCACTTGACAAAATAAATGAAAGTGCTTTTCCACATATTAAAATTCAAAATCCTCTTCGTAATTAAATCGCAAGGAAATTTTAATCTAAGCTCTGTAATAAAAAGTTTAGGTGTAATAACCGTATATAGCATCTTTGTCGTTGGTGTATATGTTTTAGCAAAGAATATTATTGCATATTTGCTGGAAGACGTTAAGATAGGGATGTATTTGTTTCACCGGTTCATTTTTGTAGTGTTGTTTATTTTCTTTATGGCAGTGAATATTGGAAACATAGTTGTTTCATACTCAACATTCTTTAAGACAAAAGAGGTTGATTTTTTACTGACTACACCTCTTTCATTCACAAAAATATTTCTTGTAAAATTTTTTGATAATTTCTTTTACAGTTCATCAACTCTGCTTTTGATAATATCAGCTGTTATTGCAAGCTACTCTTTTTATTTTGGACTTCCCTGGTACTTTATCCCCTTCGCATTGTCTTTTATAATTCTGCCATTCATGTTTATTGCCGGTATGCTGGGAGCTATAATATTACTTATTATCATGAGGGTTGCTGCAAGATTCGGTATAAAAAAGGTTCTTGTAACTCTTGCCACAGTTTATGCCAGTGCTACGATATTATTTTATTACTTCAGTAGTCCTGTAAACCTCATTACCAAAGTATTTCAATATTTTCCAAACATGAATAATTATTTCGGGTTCTTAGAAAATCCGATAGTAAAATTACTTCCAAACCACTGGGTTGCAGAATCATTATACTGGATTACAACTGGAAAGGATTATGCTGCTGGCTGGTATATTTATCTTTTAATAATAACTTCGGTTTTGTTTTTTCTTTTCTCATTATTGATAGCAAAGAAATGGTTTTATAAAACTTGGCTGGTGTTTTTGAACCTCTCAAGCGAGCTTTCAGTAAAGAAGAAGAAGAATAGTAAAGTATTTTTTTCCTTCGAAAATAATTCTTCATTAAAACCGAGACGTGAGGCATTGATAAAACGCGAGCTTCTCCTGTTCATAAGAGAACCAAGTCAATGGAGCCATTTTATTGTAATGATATTTCTAATTTCAATTTTCATTTTATCAATTTCGAGCGTAGATGTAATAATCCTAAAATCTTATGACGTCTATCTCAAAGCACTTGTTTACCTGGTTATCTATTTGTTCAATGTTTTTTTAATTGCCTCGCTATCAATAAGATTCATATTTCCCCTTGTTAGCCTTGAAGGTGAGACAATCTGGAAAGTCAGGAGTGCCCCACTGAATTATAAAAAACTTATGCTTACGAGACTGTTCATTTACTTTCTGGTAATTTTTATAATTGGGCAGGTTCTTAACTTTGTTTCAAACTATCAGTTCTCTGTTCCGCTCGCAGCAATTTCACAATTAAATACGGCTTTTGTTACTATAACATTGGTATCACTAAATTTTGGAATGGGAGCAATGTTTGCAAATTATAAAGAAAGAAATCCTATCCGGGTTGCTTCGTCACAAGGAGCTTCACTTACATTTTTATTCACTATAATTTATCTGGTATTTCTGATTATTCTACTATTCGCACCGGTAAGTAATTATTTTTATGCTATTGAAAGAGGAAGCCTCATATCAATTTCTCAATTGCTTTATACAAGTTTTATGCTGGGTGCAGTTACCTTACTATTTTCTTATCTAAGCATTTCAAAAGGTGTCAGACATTTCAATAATGACGTTTAAGATTATTTAAGGAGAGGGCTTTTAATTTGGGCGAGCCTGCTTGTCGGCAGACAGGTCATCGACCCGCCCTTACTTTCAGATTGTCATCCCGAATTCATTTCGGGATCTTCTTTTATGTCATCAAGCTTCTGATCCCGATTTTTATCGGGACAGAATGACAGAGTCTTACTTCAACAAAATCATCTTCATCGTCTCAACAAATGAACCCGCTCTCAACTGATAAACATACACTCCGCTTGGAAGATACGCTGCATTGAACTCAATATCATAACTTCCTGCTGGCTTGTACTCATCAATAAGAGTTGTAATCTCGTTACCAAGTACGTCATAAACTTTCAAAGTTTGCCAACTACCTATTGGCGACTGCCAATTGATTATAGTACCTGGATTAAATGGATTGGGGTAGTTTTGCTCCAATACAAAATCTAGTGCAATAGCATTCGTTTCACTTTGAAGATCAACAGTCATATCATAAAATGCCAGATGGGATATTGTTGCCACTGCCAATTTCGACAGGGCATAAAAGTAAGCAAGATTGAAATGTTCAATTTTGTCATTCGAAGTATGATAATAAGGATTACCATCTCCACTGAAAAAAGCTTCACTAAAAACCATTGCGCTGTATCCGTGATTCCAAAACGATGCATGATCGCTAGCAGTTGTTCCCGGATTAAAAATAGCCGAAGTTAAACCAAGGCTGTACTGTATTTGTAGCGAATCAACAAGATTAGCCAATTCAACGGAATTTGCAATTGGTCGGGTACTAATATCGAATAAACCATCATCGTCGCTGTCGTATCCCAACATTTCAAGATTTACGACTCCCAGTATATCTTCACCGGATAAGTAGGCTTGCAATGCGTAATCTCGGCTGCCCCAACTACCCATCTCTTCTTCATCCCAGAGTGCAAATATAATGGTATAGGGAGTTGGTATTTGAGAGAGAATTCGTGCTGCTTCCAGAACGGCTGCAACACTGCTGGCATTGTCATCCGCTCCTGGCGAC
>JAPHUI010000150.1 GCA_026193755.1 Ignavibacteriaceae bacterium
ATTCGGAGAAATTAATTCTATTAAAGGAAAAGCATCATAAACAGATTTTATTTCATAGGTTATAGGAGCAAGGTTTTCATTCCCATTTTCATCAACCAGACGGATTTTATAGCTGTTATCTTTCTTCACATTGAAAAAGCCTGTGGCAGATTCTTTATTTATTTTCAAATTAGTTAAAGAAGAATCAGAGAATTCAAGGTAAGCTTCTTTTACTTTTTTTGTTGATGAAAGATTAATTACAACTCTACTACCAATTAATGATTGAATATTTCCATTATCTTTTTGAACTGTCTTCGGAATACCTGAATAGGCTGGTGGATTAATTTCTAAATCAAGAGTTTTTACAACCGGTCTGTCAATAACTTTTATTTCAAAAAGATCACTTCTTACACCTTCTGCTTCAGCAAAATATTTAAATGAGCTTTTTACAGAATTAAATTCAAGATTAAAAATCTCTAACGAATCTTCTAATAATTTCTGAAAGGCAAAATCTGCATCTTCTGCATTACGTGTGGCAAACGAAATCTCTTTAAGCTTTGGACCTTTTACCTTTATGGAAATTTTTAATTTATCTCCTTTGGTTATCTCTTTATTACCCGGATTAATTTCAAAACTATATTTTTGCGGCGGGGTAAAATCCTCGGAAAAATTAACAAGACGATAAGACGCCGCTCGCATCCCCGGCACAAAAACTAATAGCGAAAGACATAACACTATTGTTCCAGCAAAGTATGGAGCAATTCTTTTAACTCGTTCAAAATTTATTAATGATTGAAAGTTTAAATTTTTTATTCGATTGTAAATGTTTTTGAATGCTGCATCAATCAGGATAACGGAGTAAAGTTTACTTTTTTTATTTTCCGAGACAAGCTGCATAGAGTTCAGAAGATCGTCTTTTACATCAGGGAAATGTTTCCCGGCTTTAATAGCCGCTTCGAAGTAAGTTTCTTGTTTTATAGCACCGAAATATTTTAGGAGAGGTTTTATAAGCAGGAAAACAAAAAGACCTACAAAAACCAAAATGAACAACGCAAACAAAATTGTTCTTAAAGTTGAATTGAAGTTGCCAATCAATTCAAGGAAAGAATAAAAAGTAAAGTTAGCCAGGATAGCAATTACAAAAGCTTGTATTCCGAATAGAAGAAATTGTAAATATTCTTTCCTGATAAAAGCTTCTAGCTTCTTTAAAACTTCGGCAAAGTATTTAGATTCGTTACTCATTATTATTGTGATAAAGCCCATACAACTATGTTTGTTCCAAATTTAAGTGCTTCTTCCCTTTTTGCTGGAGGATCGTTATGAACTGTTGCATCTGCCCAGCCATCACTTGGGTTCGATTCATAAGTATAATAAACGGCTAATCTGTTATTGATAAAAATACCAAATCCTTGCGCAGGTTTTCCATCATGCTCGTGTGTTTTGGGCACACCATTTTCAAAATTAAAAAATGAATGATAGAGTCCGTAACTAAATGGAAGTTCAACAAAATCATTTTGAGGAAAAACTTTTTTCATTTCCCGCCGCACAGCTTTGTCAAGTCCGTAATCATCATCAATGTAAAGAAAGCCACCATTCTCTAAATAGGTTTTTAGCCGGTAAACTTCATCATTTGTAAACACAACATTCCCGTGTCCTGTCATAAATAAGAAGGGATATGAAAATATCTCATCCGATGCTAAGTCAACAATTTTATACTCTGCATCTACTTTAATGTTTGTGTTTTGCTGAATAAAATTAAGCAGATTTACTTCCGAAGAAGGATCGTTGTACCAATCGCCGCCTCCGTTGTACTTCAGCCTGACAATCTGGAAACCATCTTTTGATTGTGCAAATATCAGTCCGCTAAAAATAATAATAAATAAAATCTTCAAAATTTTCATCATCAGCCTTAATTTGGAGTGAAATATATTCTCCCTTAACTTTATTAGCAATCTATAAAACTGTTATGCTTTATAAAATGTATAATTTTATCAAACTTTATAAAATCAGGAATTATTATGTCTAAAAATTATTGGCTCTTTAAATCAGATCCTGA
>JAPHUI010000333.1 GCA_026193755.1 Ignavibacteriaceae bacterium
AGGAACATCCAGATCTTCCTTGTCAACATTAGTTGTATCCATGAAATTAAATCCACCTCTCAGACTTAGCTGCTCACCCGGCTTTTTAGAATGAGATTTTAAAGTGCTGTTCACAAAGGATTTCTTGGCACTATCGAATCCTGTTGCAATAACAGTGTAAGAAACGTAGTCGTTCATTTCTTCTTTTCTTACACAACCAAAAATCACATTCGCTTCTTCACCGGCAGCTTCGAATATAACATTGTTACCGTCATTAATTTCCTGAAGGGTAAGATTGCTTGAACCGGAAATGTTAAGAAGTACGCTCTTGGCACCTCTTATATTTACACCTTCAAGAAGAGGACTTGAGATAGCTTTCTGTGCGGCCTCAACGGTTCGGTTTTCACCGCTCGCAATTCCGCAACCCATCAACGCTTCACCGCTCTGGTTCATAACTGCACGCACATCCGCAAAATCGACATTAATTAATCCTTCAACAGTAATGATGTCTGCAATACCTCTCGTTGCCTCGTAGAGTACTTCGTTTGGTTTGTCGAAAGCAGCAAAGGCGTTAATATTACCATCGAGAATGTTGAGTATTCTCTCGTTAGGAATTACAATCAAGCTGTCAACGTGTTTTCTTAAATCCAGTATTCCGTGTTCAGCATTCATCATTCGAAGCTTGCCTTCCCATTTAAATGGTTTGGTAACTATTCCTACAACTAAAGCTCCTATACTTTGTGCAACTGAAGCAATTATGGGAGCACCACCGGTTCCGGTTCCGCCTCCCATTCCTGCAGTTACAAAAACCATATCGCTTCCGGCAAGAACTTCAGATATCCTTTCCCTGTCTTCCTCAACAGCCTTCCGCCCAACATTGGGATCAGCGCCCGCACCCAACCCGCGGGTTATATTGCTTCCCACCTGGATTTTATGATTAGCTTTGCTGCTTTCCAACACCTGTGCGTCGGTATTGACAGCAACATATTCAACGCCCTGCAGCCCTCTGGCAATCATACTTCCCAGGGCATTGCAACCGCCGCCGCCGACTCCAACTACTTTTAGAACAGCAGACATTGGTTTCTCACGATCGAGAGTGGCGAACTTTATCATGGACCCTCCTTTATTAGATTTATTATAATTCATCAAAAAATTCCTGTACTCTTTTTACTATAAGTTTAATTTTGTTCTTTGCTTCTTTTTTCTTTTTAAATAATTGATAATCACTCGATTTAGTCCCCGGTATTCCTTTGATTAAACCGGCAACTGTTGCAAACTCCGGACTTTCGATTTCGTTTGATAGACCTTCACCAAGTTCCTGAGGAACGCCAATCCGTGTGGGTAATCCAAAAACTTCCTCTGCAAGTTCAGGACAACCGCGTAAAAGAGCTCCCCCACCGGTTAATACTATTCCAGCTTTTACTTTACTCTTAAACCCTGCGCTTCTTAATTCGTTATCAATTATGGTAAACAATTCTCTCATCCGCAGACTTATAATTTGAGTAAGAAGACTTATGGGTATTTTTGTATTTCCACGTGCACCAACTCCTCTAATCAAAATGTCCTCATCTTTTATAATCGCCGTTTCGATTGCATAACCGTATTCCTTTTTAAGTTTTTCAGCTTCTTCTGTAACCACACCCAGCGACTCTCGTATGTCGTTAGTAACCTGGTTACCTGCTATACCAATTACTTTTGTATGTTTTATTGCCTTCTTGTGATAGATTGCTATATCAGTTGTGCCACCGCCAATATCCAGAAGCACAACACCAAGGTCTTTTTCACTCTCCTCCAAAACGGAAGTGCTCGAAGCAATTGGCTGAAGTATGTAATCTTTAATTTTTAATCCAGCACGCTCGACTGACTTTTTGATGTTTTGAATTGCAGGTATTGATGCAAGAACTACATGGTTGCTCGCTTCCAACCGTGAGCCCGACATACCGATAGGGTTTTCAATTCCCGGCTGATGATCAACAGAAAACTCCACGGGAATTATATGAAGAATTTGTCTGTCCGAGGGAATTCTGATAGTACGAACATCCGCTTCTAATCTTTCGAGGTCCTTCTTAGTAATTTCCTTTTCATCGCTGCTGATAGTAACATAGTTTCTGTGTATTATACTTGTAATGTGCTCGCCTGCAACACCAACATTAACTAAATTCATGTTTAGTCCTGCACGGTTAGAGGCTATTGACATAGCTGTTTTTATTGCCTCCGCAGTTTTACCTATGTTTGCTACTAACCCTTTGTGCAATCCTTCGGAAGGTGCTATACCAAAGCCGAGAATATTGAAGGTTTGCTTACCTTCCTCTCTTTCTGCGATTACCGCACACACTTTAGTCGTACCTAAGTCGATACCTGCAATGATTTCTTTTTTCATTCGTTTATCAATTCTGTTTTTCTTTTTCCAATAAATACTTTGTCTTTATAACGAAGATCTACGTACTCTGTTGTACTATTAATTTTTCCGTCGCGTACTAATCGTGGCCAAAGATCTTTAAGGATTAGCGCTTTCCTCACCTCATCATTCTTTCCGAAGAGAACCGGAAAATTCAATCCTGTAAATGTTAGAATTACATCTCCACCTCTTCGTAAATTAATTTCAGCCAGATTCTTTCTTACATTCGTATCGCTCAGACTAATTGCATCAATAATTCTAAAAGCTAATTCAATATTTGAACTATCAATAGAATTTTTGTTGTTCGTACTTAAATTTGATATCACAGGTAAATCCCGAATATATGAGGGGGGGAAAAGCGGAAGTGTTTCTAAGTTATCGGTTACCAATTTTAAATTATTCTTTTGAAGTAGAACAGCTTTAATCTTCTTTTCCTCCACTTCAACCAAAATTTTGTTTACACCATCGTATTCGACTTCCGCTTTTCTCATGTAGGGATGTTTTTCAAACCTGTTTTTTACATCTATTAATGTTAAATCAGAGTATTTTGTTGAATCATTCAAGCCGGTATACTTTAAATACTCGCTTGCTGGAATGAGCTTGTTACCGTTTATTTCTATTTGATTATAAACCTCTTTTACGCTTGCCTTTGACCCGGTTATCATCAAATAGACAAATCCGAAAGTCAGTATTAAGAAGATGAACAAACCAAATAATTTGCTTCTTCTTTCACTCATCTCTTCCCCTCCTTAAAAAGTTCAACAAACTTTTCACCATACTTCCAAATATCCCCGGCACCCATTGTAATTATTATATCATCTTTCTTTTTTAACTGCATAAGTTTATTAGGGATTTCATTTTTATCTGCCACATAATGAACATTTTTATGCCCTAATTTTTTAGTTACATTGGTTATCATTTCACCCGAGACACCTTCAATCGGTTTTTCTCTTGCCGGGTATATATCAGTACAAACGAACACATCAGAATTCAAAAACGATTTTCCGAAATCCTGGTAGAAGTCTTTGGTTCTTGAATAAAGGTGCGGTTGAAATACAACAACCAACCTTCTATCCCATGCTGCTCTTATTCCAGCAAGAGTAACTGTAGTTTCAGTTGGATGATGTGCGTAATCATCAAGCACAAGAATATCATTCTTGTACTTAGTTTCGAATCTTCTGTAAACACCCGTGAACTTTTCTAATGCTTTTTTGATAATTAAAAAATCAATTCCCAATTCCATCCCGATCGTTACTGCTACCAGAGAATTTTTAACATACTGTTTACCGGGAAGGTTAAGCTTAATTCTTCCAAGCTCTTTTCCTTTATAAATCACGTTGTACTGACTACTAAATCCTTCGTACTCTAAATCTACAGCTCTTACATCTGCCTGAGCAGTAGTGCCATAAGTGAAAATGGTTTTATTTATTTGAGGAATGATATCCTGTAACGCTGTTTCATCCAGACAGAGAACAACAAAACCATAGAACGGAACCTTATTTGCAAATTCGATGAATGCTGTTTTAATATCGTCAAGATCTTTATAAGTATCGAGGTGCTCGCTTTCCAGAGTAGTGATTGCGGCTATTGTTGGAGTCAGCTTCAGAAAAGTTCTATCAAATTCATCTGCTTCGACAACTATAAATTCGCCATTTCCAAGACGTGCATTTGTTCCACCAAGACCACTTAGTTTTCCCCCTACGATTATAGTCGGATCAATTCCACCTTCAGTAAGCGTTAATCCTACCATAGAAGTTGTTGTAGTTTTCCCGTGAGTTCCTGCTATTCCAATTCCGTATTTCATTCGCATTGTTTCAGCAAGCATTTCGGCTCGTTTGATTATCGGAATATTCCTATCTGCAGCTGCTCTAACTTCCGGATTATCGGGAATAACAGCAGAAGAATAAACGAGAACATCAGCATCTTTAACATTTTCGGGGGAATGTCCTTCATAAATTGCAGCGCCAAGCTCAGCTAATCGTTTCGTAACCTCTGTAAGATTCAAGTCTGAACCTGATACTTCGAATCCCTGGTTAAGCAGGATTTCAGCAATACCACTCATCCCGATACCGCCAATACCAACGAAATGTATTTTTCTAATACTTTTAAACATTTCTCTTTTCTATAGTTGCTTTTAGTTCTTCAAAACGTAATAACAGTTCGTCCTGATTTTCATAATCTGAAAATCTTATTATTAATGGTCTGACTCTTGCATTAACTTTTATTTTTGCCGTTCTGAACGCGGGTGAATTTATAGTTCTACCCTGCCTTGAGAATCTTATTTTTTTTACCTGATCAATCTTATATCCTTTCGAGTGAAAACGGTCCGCAAAAACAATTCCTTCATCTGAAATTTCGATATACATATTCCTGAAAAGATTATAGAGTAATGATGCGACGGAAACAATTACTATTAACGCAAGAAAGTATAAGATCGGATCACGTGTGATTAGCACAAAAGAATCTTCAACAAATTCGCCTCTAATGACTCCATAGAGTATTAATACAATGAAATAAATTATCGTCGATTTATAGTAGAACGATAAGTTGTACTTGAATATTCTTCTTTTTTGTTCGCCGTTGTTCATATAGCCTCAGCAAATTTTATAGCACTTTGTGCAATTATTTGCGCAGCATTTGGTTTTGCTAATTTCAATGCGTTTGTCTTAAATTCATTCAGTTTTTTTTCAGAATTGATCACCTCTAAAACTTTTGTGACAAATTCACTCTTCAAACTTTTATCTTCAATAAGAATCGCAGCGTTATTATCTAATAAAGATTTGGCATTGTAATATTGATGATTCTCCGCAACATTTGGTGATGGAACCAGAATTGCGGGAATACCAAGATTTAAAAGCTCAGCAATTGTTGTTGCACCAGCTCTTGCAAGCAGCAAATCGCAAGCTGAGTAAGCCGAGTTCATATCTTCTAT
>JAPHUI010000295.1 GCA_026193755.1 Ignavibacteriaceae bacterium
ATATTTTATCTTTGTAACAGCATTAAATTATATTCTATGAAGAGCCAATGAAAAAACATAGCAACGATCCTGTAATCAGCATTGATGAAATTGTTCGTCCGACGAGAGTTGAAGTGGACTTAAAAATACTTGCAGAAAATTTTAATAAAGTCAGGAAACATGTCGGATGCAAGATAATGCCAATTCTTAAAGCTAATGCTTATGGTCACGGATTGGTTCGTGTTGCACAATTGTACGAAGAACTAAAAACTGATTATCTCGGTGTTGCAGTTGTTGAAGAGGGAATTCTTCTTCGTGAAATGGGAATAAAAATGCCGATACTTGTTTTGGGTGGAGTGTGGGGAAATCAGATACCGCTTTTCCTAAAGCACAATCTGGCAATTACTGCCTCTTCAATCGACAAATTAAAACAAATAGATGACACCTCAGCTCAGATGAAAATCAAAGCAAAAGTTCATTTGAAAATTGATACGGGAATGGAAAGACTTGGTGTTCATCATTACAATGCAGAAAAATTTTTAGATGCAGCTTACAACTTCAAAAATATTATGGTCGAAGGAATTTATTCTCATTTTGCTAATTCTGAATCTTCCGATCTCACTCATACTCTTCTTCAGCTAGAACGATTTAATGGTGTTCTGGAATTTTATAATAAGAGATCAATCAATCCTCCAATCAGACACATTTCTAATTCCGGAGCAATTCTGCAGCTGCCTGAAGCAAATCTCGATATGGTGCGACCGGGAATATTGTTGTTCGGAGTTTATCCTTCAGATAAACTAAAGAAAACTGTTCCGGTAGAACCTGCACTTACGTGGAGATCTTTGGTTGTTTATTTCAAAGTGATTAAAGCCGGAAATGCAGTCGGCTATGGTTTAACTTACAAACCGGACCACAACATAAGAGCAGTAACTATTCCAGTCGGATATGGAGATGGCTATTTCAGAAGCCTGAGCAACAAAGCAGTTGTTATGATTCATAGTAAAAAGTATCCGGTAATTGGAAATGTTTCAATGGATCAGATTGTAGTGAACATAGAAAATGATTCTGCTTATAACGGTGATGAGGTGATTTTACTTGGCAGCGATGGAAAAAATTCTATTACCGCTGAAGACCTTGCAGGCTGGGCAGGAACAATTCCCTATGAAATTCTAACCAATATCAACACACGCGTTCCACGGATTTATTTGGAGTAGTTCTGTCAGATTCCGGACTCATTACATTCGCCGGAATGACAGTTGCATTAATTCCCAATTACAACCGTCCACGGTCTGATTTCCCATTTTGTCACCAATCCGTTATTAACATAAGGATCGTTTTTTATAAACTCTTCAATGATGGACTTATCAGCAACATGAAAAATCAATAAGGCTTTATCCGGCGGATCGCTGAATGCACCTGCGAGTATCATTTCCCCTCGCTGATTTGATGCGTTCGCGAGTTTCAAATGCTCTTCGCGGAATTGACCTCTTCGAGTCATATAATCATCAATATAATGATAGATGAGGACATAGTAGTTCATAATATTTTTCCTTTAGAACTGATTGATTTTTTCTTCTCCAATAAAGTTAATCTAAGCATTTTACTTTATCAACTATTGTTTTAGCAAAGGAAAGTTCGATAATATTTTTTACTCTCTTTTTCTTTTGATTCTTTACAGATAGCCCTATCTTTACAAATTATTTTTTCAAGCAACCGGAGGACAAGTTGAAGTTAAAAACGATTGCTTCACGCCTGTTTAATAAATCTTTAGACTATATTGAAATCATAGGGAACAAACTTCCGCATCCGGCAACGCTGTTTGGATTGCTTGCTGTTATTGTTGCTATTGTTTCTTTAATTGGAGCGATGGTTGGTTTAACCGCGATCCATCCCGCTAATGGCTCAATTATTCACGTAAAGAATTTATTAAATGGTGACGGCTTAAGATGGATTTATGAAAATGTTGTACACAACTTCGTAAACTTCCCTCCGCTTGGATATGTGCTTGCCGTAATGATTGGAATTGGCGTTGCAGAAGGCTCCGGGCTATTCAACACTGTAATTAGAGCGCTGGTATTGAAAGCACCAACCCACCTCATCACCGGTTCAGTTGTTTTGGCTGGCGTTCTTTCTCACCTTGCTTCTGAAGTTGGTTATGTGATTCTTATTCCTTTAGGTGCAATGGTATTCTATGCGATCGGCAGACACCCGATGGCTGGACTCGCTGCAGCATTCTGCGGTGTTAGCGGTGGTTTTGGCGCAAATTTTTTAATTGGTTCCGTCGATCCGATTCTTGCCGGTCTTTCTCAATCCGCTGCGGGGATTCTTGATCCAACAATGAAAATTAATGCTGCAGTCAATTTTTATTTTATGTTCGTCTCTGCATTTATGATTGTGATTGTCGGAACCCTGGTCACCGAAAAGATAGTTGAACCCCGCTTAAAAAAGTACGAAGGTGATGCAGAAAAACTCCCCGTGCACGATATCACTCCTGAAGAAAAGAAGGGACTCAAATGGGCAGGTATCTGGTTATTTATTTTTGCTGTTGCTCTTGCATTTACGATCATTCCTGAAAATGGTTTGTTCAGAAATCCTGAAACAGGAACCATTCTTCACTCACCGTTTTTTGATGGAATAATTACAGGCATTTTAGTTTTCTTTTTTGTGCCCGGTTTAGCTTATGGAATCGTTACCAAAAGCATCAGGAACGATACCGATATGATGAAGCATATCATCAAATCAATGGGTACGATGGCAACTTATATTGTTCTTGTATTTTTTGCAGCACAGTTCGTTTACTTCTTCCGTTACAGCAATCTCGGGTTGATACTTGCCATTGACGGTGCCGAGTTTTTAAAGAGTATTGGCTTTACAGGAATTACTTTGATAGTTGCATTTGTGCTTCTCTCTGCGTTTATAAATATGTTTATGGGCAGTGCCTCTGCAAAGTGGGCAATTATGGCCCCGGTTTTTGTACCGATGTTTATGCTTCTCGATTATCATCCTGCATTAAC
>JAPHUI010000322.1 GCA_026193755.1 Ignavibacteriaceae bacterium
AATATCTGTTGCTAATTTTACTTTCCTTATCATAAAAAATTATGATGTCTATATCAGAGCTGTAGTTCAACTCACCACCGCCAAGTTTGCCAAGAGCAATAATGCAGTAAGAACGATTAATTTTTTCAATCTTATATTTTTTAAGAATGAAACTATAACATTCAGAAAACAATATAGAGGTTAAAATGTTTGCGAGAATCGAAAGCTCCCTTGTAATTTCTTTGATATCTTTTTTGAGGTAAATATCTTTCAATCCTATTCTTAATATTTCTTTTCTCTTAAGGGAATTTAAAGCGTGTGTCTTTGCATCAAGTGAATTGTACCTTGAAATTGTCTCCTCAGTTTCTTTTAAGAATTTTTTTTGATTCAGAGTAACATTTAAATTTGATAGATTAACAACCAGGTAAAAATATTCCGGATTAAGCACCAGAATGTCACTCAAATAATTGCTGTTGGAAGCAATGGTTACGAGTATCTCAATATAATGTGGGTAGTTCAGACATTCTTTTAGAAAAAAGAATTTATCGTACATACCCTTGATAATTCTAAAGATATTTGCTTCAGATGAGTGGGTAAAGAAATGTTTCTGAATTTCAGTTTCAATTAGTGCAAGGAGCTTTTCAAAATCCTGTTCAGGAAGGGATCCTGCTGAAAAGCCAGCAAGTTCTTTTATAAAATCATCTGATAATTTTGTTAAACGCAAAGGAACTGAACTCTTAAATTCAAATAATGACTAATTACTCAAATTTAAGTATAAATAGGATTGTTAGCACTTTGGGGTTGAGAATTTATGTGTTGATTGATGAATTTTGAACTGCAGTATATATTTAGTTTAGCTTTTTAATTCATAGTTCTATTTAAGAATACTTTCAATCTCATTTAATACGTACTCGGCACAAGCTTCAAACTTTGAGTCAAAAATTTTTTCTGATTCAATAATACCTTCATTCATAAAACCAATCAACCATTTATTTTTATAATCTTTAAAGTACCATCCGGTAGATGTTCGTTTATTTTCCGAGTATAATAACCAATCCTTGATCAAATCACGGTTCATCTTTAAATACTTAATTATCTTTACTTTATTCAAAGAAGATTTATTAAATGCATCTTTTCTTTCTAAAACTATCTGATATGGGCTAGTATTAATTGAATTATTAAAATCTTTAGCAATGGAGCAAATTTTTATAATTGATGATTCAATCATTTTCAATAATATTATAATACAATTTTATAAACAAATTTCCCCAATCTCCAAATCCCTCTTAACTCTTTGCTATCAGAATTGAACTATTTTTCAACCACTATTAAATCTTTTGACACACCTAACTCTTCGAGAATATTCTGAATATCTTTGACAAATTTATTAGGTCCGCATATATAAAAATGCTGCTTAAAATTAGTTACAATTTTCTTAATAAAGCTTTCATCAATTTTCTGATTATAATATTTTTCAGATTGCTCACGTGTAATTACATTTATAAAATTTTCTCCGAGCATTCGTTCAAATTCGTTTTTCAGAATAATATCCTTTTCAGTTTTGTTTGAACAGATAAGTTTGTTGCCTGCAATTTTTCCATCTTTAAAAAGCTGTCTGAATATTGCGATAAAGGGAGTAACTCCTGCACCGCCTGCAAAGAATACGCCCGGTCCTTTATAATTAATAGAACCCCAAACATCGTGGATTATTAATTCGTCTCCGGCTTTTAATTTTCCGAGTTCTTTTGTAATGCCAGCTACTTCATTGTAGATTTTTATAGTGAATTCTAATTCGGGTTCATCATTTAAAGATGTGAACGTAAATGGTCCTTTGCCTTCCTTCCCTTTAATTGCAACTTCAGTAGCTTGTCCAGGAATATATTTGTAACCCGCTGGTTTTTCTACACGAATTCTTTTTACATCGTGAGTAATGTTTTCGGTCTTTAAAATTTTTACTTCATGACTTTCCATTTTTTTCCTTTCAGAGATTTAAGATTTCAGTAATTTAAAATAAAATTCCTTTATTTACATACCGTTAAATTTTTCTAATAACTTTTTCTTCAATTGCAAAATTTCTTTTGAAACTGAAACCTGGTAAAGATGAGGATTAATTAATCTTTTTACTCCAAAATCCAGATTATCAAGATCTTTTTTTCTAATCTCTCTCATCTTTTGAATAGACGGGAATTCATATTTAACCTCTCCATCCTTTATTACCTCTGTCAGCAAAGGCTCCATGCTTAAAATATTTTCCTTCGGTATAACTCTTCGTTCTTCATCTTTAAGGATATTAATTAAAGTGAGGTTATCAGCTTTATCGGGTGTTTCATGATCCAGGCAAACAAGATCAGCGGTTGCTTTACCTGCTTTTTCAATTATTCTCCACACTTGTTTCTCTCCAGGCAGAGTCATTTTTTTGGATGACTCGGATATCTTTAATGTCGGTAGCCATTTCCCGCCATCTTTTACTGCTGTTAATTTATAAACACCGCTTAGTGAAGGATCTCCTGATGATGTAATAAGGTTCGTGCCCACACCAAAGATCAATCGCTTAATAATTTTATTTGCATCTGTGCTAAATGACGGAGCTTCAACTCTGATTTGCGAAATTATCTGCCATATTCTCAATTCATCAAGTTCGTTTGAAAGAACAATTTTTGTATCCGGAAATCCTGCTTCATTTAAATAAAGAGAACATTTAATTGTTAAGTAAGCTAAATCTCCTGAATCTAATCTTATACCGACAGGATTGTGTCCTTTTCTTTTTAACTTTTCAAAAACTTTCACTGCATTCGGCAGACCGCTTTCAAGTGTATCAATTGTGTCAACGAGAAGGATGCAATCATCGGGATATAAATCTGCAAAAGCTTCAAATGCTTCCAGCTCACTTTTACCGGAAGCCAGATATAATTGAACCATACTGTGTGCGTGAGTTCCTTTTGGCGGAATTCCGAGCTGATACGAAATTCCCACATTGGAAGAAAAATCCGCACCGCCAATTAATGCTGCACGTGTTCCGGCAATTGCACCACGATCGTGACCACGTCTTGTTCCAAACTCTAGTATTGATTGGTCTTTTACAATCTCTTTTATTCTTGATGCTTTTGTTGCAATTAATATCTGGTAGTTTATCTGGTTTAGAAGTGCAGTCTCCATCATTTGTAAAATTGCAAGAGGACCTTTTACAACCGTGATAGGAACATTAGGATGAATAACTCTTCCTTCAGGAATAGAGTTCAGATTAACCGAAGAAAAATTTCCATTCTCTTTAAGCCATTTTAAAAAGTCTTCCGAAAAAAGTTTCTTCCCTTCAGATGTTTCACTTTGTTTTAATAATTCAATATCCTTTTCAGTGACTGATGTATTAGTCATCCAATCAACAAACCATTCAAGGCCGGCATTTATACAATAACCTGCTTTATGTGAACCGTAATCCGGATTGCTTCTGAAAAAATGTTCAAACTGGACTATTTGATTATGCAATCCCATCTTAAAATAGAATTGTGCCATCACCAGTTCATATTGATCGATAAAAAGAAATCCTTCAGTGACTTCCTGATTGAATTTTTTTAACATAATCTTTCTCTTATTTTAATC
>JAPHUI010000224.1 GCA_026193755.1 Ignavibacteriaceae bacterium
TATTGCAGGATTATCAACACAAATGGTTGTATCTCTTGTAGACTCTGCAATGGTTGGTCGAATAGAAGATGCAACTTATGCTTTGGCTGCTATGGGAATTGGAGTTCTTGCTACTTGGGCTCTGATCAGCTTTTTTTCAAGTCTTGCAACCGGGATACATGTTGTAGTTACAAGAAAGTACGGTGAAGGCGATTACATTTCCTGCGGGATCACTTTAAATAATTCACTTCTCATAGCAGTGATGATCGGTACTTTTGTGGCGATGGTTGGTGTTTTTTTTTCATATCCTATTGCACATCTTTTTGCAACTGATGAATTAGTAGGAAACTACGCAAGTGAATATCTTTATTACCGTTTTATGGGCATACCCTTCTTTTTAATCTCTGTGTGCTTTAGAGGATTTTTCTTCGGAATAAATAAAACAAAAATTTTTATGTTCTCAGGAACAATTACAAACCTTCTTAACATTATTTTTAATTATACATTAATTTACGGGCACTTTGGTTTCCCGAAAATGGGTTTAGCAGGTGCTGGGCTTGGTTCAACTCTTGCTACCTTATTCGATGGGCTTTTCTATAGTACAATCATTATGCTGCCGACCTATAGAAAGAGGTTTCAAAATCTTAAACATCTCGTATTAAATAAAAATATTATTTCGGGAATACTGAAAATTTCTTTACCTGTCTCTTTTCAGAATGTATTTATTTTAATTGGTTTCCTAAGTTTTGTTTCAATTACAGGATTAATCGGTACATTAGAACAGGCAGCGACTCAAACTATCATAAGTACATTATTCATTTCTTTTTTGCCTTGTTTTGGTTTTGGTATTGCTGTTCAAACTTTAGTCGGAAATAATCTTGGTGCAAAGAAATTTATACTGGCGAAGATTTATGGGTTCGAGACGGCAAAAGTTGCAACCATCTACACAATAATTCTTGGATTCATATTTATCATAATTCCACAGTATGTTCTGCTTATTACTACTAATGATCAGACAATTATTCGAACTGCGGTTCCCTCTTTAAGAGTCGCAGGTTTTGCTCAGATTTTTTATGGAATTGGTGTTGTGCTGGCGAATGGTTTACAGGCAGGGGGCAGATCGTTTTTTGTGATGAAGTCGGAAGTAATAACCAACCTACTAATTTTTGTTCCTCTTGCTTATTTTTTAGGTGTGTTCTTGAATCTGGGATTAACTTGGGCTTGGATGGCATTACCTGTCTATATTATATTATATTCAGCGATAATATATTTAAAGTTTAATTCGCGTGATTGGTATACCAGGATCCAAATTGGTAAATGATTCTATTTTTAATGAAAACTGAAGTAAATGGCTTATTTTCAATAATTTATGAAAAGTATTGACAATGAGCTTTAAGAAAAATATATTTTGACTATGAAATTAAGATATTCTAGATATCTAATTGTTTTGATAGCTGTTACTGCATTATACGCCGGAGCTTATTTAGATTATTTCCAGGGACGAAGTGAAGGAGATGACATAAGACTTGAGTGGAAAACCGGTGAGGAAGTTAATCTTCAGAATTTTAAAATTGAAAGAAAAACACCTCAAAACTCTTTCGTAGAAATCGCTACAGTTCAACCCAAAGGCAACAACTCATACTATTCATATCTGGATCAATCAGCCTATAAAATGAGTGGTTTGATTTTTATCTACAGACTTAAAATAGTTGATACAAATGGTCAGGCTTCTTATTCAAATGAAGTAACTGTATCTCATAATGTATCAGGAGTTAAGCGAACCTGGGGTAGTATCAAGGCTATGTTTCGGTGATTCACTGTTACCACTTTTCTTTCCTTAATAAAAATATTTTCTCTTTCTATAATTTATCAAATCAATTTTTGATTTTCTTTCCATTTTTATTGATAGTGATATTTTCCTTTTTTTCCTGCACACCTTCCGAACGCTTCACAAAAAAAGAAAAGACTAACTTTAATGCTTCCGAGATCAGGGTATTATTAAATGACTTTAGCGCATCAGAGTCGTTAAATATTGAATCACCAGTTTTTTTGAATGACAGAACAAATATTTTAACTCAAATTCAAGCTGGAAGTAAATTAGATTGTTTTGTAAATAATAGTCGTGTCAGCATAACAGTAAACGGAAAAAATTATACTCGGGAAAAATTTATTCTTAGTTCTGCTGACGACGATGCGATTATAAATATAAAGGGAAAGCGATACCGTGGTAAGATTCAGGTATCCTCATCAAACAATTCACTTGATTTGATCAACATAGTTAATTTAGAAAACTATGTTAAAGGAGTACTCTCAAGGGAAATGCCGTTGGGTAAGAACAACGAAAATTTTGAAGCATTAAAGGCTTTAGCAGTCTGCGTAAGAACTTACGCAATGAGAAAAACTCAAGATGGAAAAGTATATTTTGATTTATATGATGATACACACGACCAGGTTTATGGAGGAGTGGATGCAGAAAATCCGTTATCCAACAAAGCTGCCGATGAGACAAAAAATCTAATTCTTAAATACGAAAATGAACCGGCATTACTTTACTATCATTCAACTTGTGGAGGTTATACAGAATCATCTGAGAATGTTTTTACTAGAAACCCGGTGCCTTATCTAATTACCATCAAAGACGGAGATGATCCCTATTGTAAAATTTCTCCAAGATTTCAGTGGGAAGAAGTTTACACAAGAGATGAAATTGTTACTCGACTTAAGAATTATTCGTTGCTCGACAATGCCAACTACGAACTCGAAGATATTTTCATCGTTAATAAGTTTGAATCGGGTAGAGTATCAGAACTGAAAATAAAGGTAGTTAATGATAAAGGAGAACAAAAGTCATTGTTATTAAGAGGGAATGAAATTAGGAGTATTCTTAGAACATCAGATAATAAAAATATTCTCTGGAGTACTATGTTCGATTTATCAACAAATTCAAACTCAATTGTGTTAAAAGGAAAGGGTTTCGGTCATGGAGTTGGTCTGTGCGAGTGGGGAGCAATTGTTCTGTCAAGAAAGGGCTGGAAATACAAAGATATATTGCAGCATTACTATCCGGGAACTAATGTAGAAAAGTACAATGATTAAGTCCGATACCCTGATATATCTTGCTTCAAGATCTCCTCGCAGGCGTAAACTTCTAAAACAGCTTGGAATCATATTTAGATCATTTTCTGTGAATACAATTGAAGAAGTTTTGGATGGAGAGCACCCTGTCGATTGTGTAAAAAGATTAGCTCTGGAAAAAATGAACAGGGCAAAAAAGAATGTTAGGAACAGTATTATAATAACAGCAGATACAATTGTTGTTCTTGACAAGGAAGTTATCGGGAAACCTAAAAATCGCAAAGATGCAATTAACATTTTATCTCTTTTGAGTGGGAGAGTGCACACTGTTTACACTGGCTTTTGTGTATTCAATCAAAAAACAAATAAGTCCATTATCGATTTTGAAAAGACAAAAGTAGAATTCCGTACGATCAATAAAGATGAAATTATTGATTATGTTGAGAGTGGAAGCCCGATGGATAAAGCCGGTGCTTATGGTATTCAGGATGATTTTGGTGCTGTTTTTGTAAAACGGATAGATGGTTGTTATTATAATGTTGTTGGATTACCTTTAACAAAACTTTATAACGCTCTTAGAAAATTAACCTGACTTGCTTAAAAAACTTAGACAGAGAGTTCTTATATCAATAGTACTAGCAGGCGCTGTATATCTTGCATTTACTATATATGCAAATTTTACTCAGGTTTTACAAGCATTTGGTCAGTTTAATTGGCTGCTTCTACCTCTACTATTGTTACTTTCCTTTATGAACTACTTTGCCCGCTTTCTTAAATGGGACTATTATTTGTCTATTGTCCATGTAGAAATGAAAAAGGTTGATTCACTTTCAACTTTTATGTCGGGTCTAATAATGAGCGTGACCCCGGCAAAACTTGGTGAAGTATTAAAGTCAGTGTTAGTAAAAGAGATTACAGGAGTTCCAATCAGTAAAACAGCACCAATAATTCTAGCCGAACGAATCACTGACTTTTTATCACTGCTGATAATTGCAATTACAGGTGCTTTCTTTTTTGATTATGGTGGAAGAATAACAATCATTGTTGCAGTCTTTATCATCCTTTTAATTTTAGCAATTAGCAATAAAAAGATTGCCCTGCCAATAATTAATTTTGCTGAAAAAATTCCATTCATTAAAAAGTATATCCACAATATCCATTCAGCCTACGAAAGCTCATATCAGCTTTTAAAACCAAAGCCACTAATACAAATGACTCTCTTTAGCTTAATTGCATGGGGATTCGAATGTTTTGGATATTACATAATTCTGATAAATTTCAATGTTAATTTTGGAATTCTTTGGGCTTTTTTCAGTTATAGTTTTTCAACCATTATTGGGGCAATATCTATGCTTCCAGGCGGTTTAGGTTTAACAGAAGGCTCGTTAACTTTTCTTCTGGTTGAAAAGCATGTATCAACAGATATTGCCGTAGCAACAACTTTTATTATTAGGGTTGTCACTCTTTGGTTTGCAGTTTTGGTGGGTATCGTTAGCTTGACTATCTATCAAAAAAGATATGGAAAAATTAAGATGGAATCTCTTTAAATATTGTTTTCTCTTAACAGGGAATTAAGACAAACTTATATATTTGGAGAACATTTAATAGAATATTTGATACAGAAGTTGATAGAACTTCTTCGTTTTGCAACATAATGATTTGAATTTATGGAACAATTGTAATACTAATTAAAGCTGAAAAAATAAGCGTTTTTCCTTGATTTTATGCGGTTTGGTTGGTATTTTTGAACCCCTAAAATAAATGAAAGGAGTTGGTTATGGGACAAGGTAATAATTTTAATAAAGGTTTTTTGGTTGGATTTTTTGCCGGAGGAGCATTTGGTGCTGCATTGGCTCTTCTTTTCGCTCCAAAAAGCGGTAAAGAATTAAGACAGGACATTAGAGATAGGAGCGAAGAATATTTAGAGGAAGCGGATAAGTACATTTCCGAAGCAAAAGATAAAGCCGTTGATTTAATTAACGAAGGCAAAAAAAGATCTGATAAGTTAATTAAAGATGCAAAAGATAAATCAGATCAATTGATGAAAGATGCAGAGAAAGTTTACAAAGATGCAAAAGGTAAAGTGTCTGATTCTTACAAAACCGGCAAAGAATCTTTTGATCAAAAAAGAGATCAGCTTAAAGGCGCTATTAAAGCCGGTGTCGATGCCTATAAAGAGTCTAAACAGTCTGGGGAATAATTTAATTAATGACTTTAATTGATGTACTTACAGTTATTGTACTGATTCTTGTTTCAGCGCTTATTGTTTCTTTAGTTATTTATCTTGGTAAAATTACCCGCTCAATACAAAAATTACAGAAAGATATAAGCGATCTTACTGATAGGGTTGAACCATTGGTGTCTTCTTTAACAGACCTTACTTCAAAGTTATCCGATATAAGTGATCAGGCTGAATCACAGCTGGCAACTACGGAAAAAATAATTTTCAGTGTTAGAGATAGAGTAAATACTGTTCTTGGACTTGAAGAAAAAATAAGAGCCGGAATAGAGGGTCCGGTTATGGGTTTTATTAATCAGCTTAAAGCAATCTCAAATGGAGTGAACACTTTTCTCCACTACCTTAAAAAATAATATTCTTACAAACTAAATACTCCCAGGAGGATACCATTGAAAGAGATCATTTCAGAGGCTATACGAAATATTGCATTAGTCGGTCATGGTGGAAGCGGTAAAACTACTTTATCTGAAGTTCTTCTTTACACTGCAAAAGAAACAAATCGAATTGGAAAAATAGAAGAGGGCAACACTGTATCAGATTATACACCTAATGAAATTGATAAACAGATTTCCATTTCTTCATCTTTGATGAACCTTGAATGGAATAACACCAAGATTAATATTATTGATACACCCGGCTTCTCTGATTTTATAGGTGATGTTCAGAGTGCGTTAAAGGTTTCTGATACTGCTGTTATGGTTATTAAGTCTGCAGAAGGAATTGAAGTTGGAACCGATGCTGCAAAAAGTATAATCGACGAATACAAATTACCCTCGTCAGTAGTAATCAACAAAGTTGATAGTGAACATTCTACTTTCTTTGAAACTTACGATAATATAAAAGAGAGAATACATCCTGGCGCAACTATCATAACGTTTCCAGTTTCCGAAGGAATAAATTTTACTGGTGTTGTTGATATTATAACAATGAAATCTTATACCTATGGTGAAGTTGGAAGCAGGAGCATTGCTGAGGCGGAGATTCCCGGTGATTTAAAAGAACAGGCAGAAAATCTTAGAACACAGTTGATCGAAAAAGTTGCTGAACACTCTGAAGACTTAATGAATAAATATTTTGAAGAAGGATCTCTTTCAGATGATGATTTGAAGAAAGGACTGAAAGCATCAATAATAAATGGAAGTTTGATCCCGGTTTTTGCTTTATCTACATCCAAAGTAGTTGGTATAAATAACTTTTTAGATTTTGTTAGCAACTTTTTTCCGTCTCCCTTTGAGCGTGGAGGTGTGAGTGCTAAACTTGCTGGTAAGAAAGAACCGGTATTAGTAAAAGTTGATCCTAGTGGTGAACCTGTTTTGTTTGTCTTCAAAACCATTTCTGAACAGCATGTGGGCGAGCTTTCTCTCTTCAAATTATATTCAGGAAAAGTAACTCCAGGGCTCGACTTATTAAATGAGAGTAATGAAAAGACAGAGAGGTTAAACCAGCTTTTCACACTGAATGGACACAACAGGAAAGAAATATCCGAAGTTATTGCCGGTGATATTGCAGCAGTTGTTAAGTTAAAGGATACTCATACGAACAATACCCTGGCTTCAAAAAATTATTCCATAATTATAGATCCTATCAAATTTCCGGAACCAGTCATAAGAGGAGCTATTAAAGCAAAAGCTAAAGGCGATGAAGATAAAATTGCTACAGGTCTTCATACATTGCACGAAGAAGATCCGTCGTTTAATGTGAGCTTCGATCCGGAAATTTCACAAACGATTATTTCCGGACAGGGTGAACTTCAGTTGTTACTTGCTGTTAAAAGACTTAAGGACCGCTATAGCGTTGATGTTGATTTGGTTGAACCTAGAATTCCTTTTCGCGAAACGATAAAGGCAACAGCTAATGATGTGGAGTACAAGCATAAGAAGCAGTCAGGTGGTCGCGGGCAGTACGGTCATATTCATATTAAAATGGAGCCACTTCCAAGAGGAAAAGAATTTGAATTTGTTAATGCAATAGTTGGTGGTGTAGTCCCAGGTAGATTTATTCCAGCCGTAGAAAAAGGTATAATAGAAATAATGTCCAAAGGTGTACTTGCCGGGAATAAAGTTGTTGATGTAAAAGTGACTCTTTTTGACGGAACTTATCATACAGTTGACTCCGATGAGATGTCATTCAAGATAGCTGCTATGCAGGGTTTTAAAAAAGGATTTCTTGAGGCTAAACCGGTTTTGCTAGAACCGATTTACGAAGTTGAAGTTAAAGTTCCGGAAGAATATATGGGTGATGTAATGGGTGATATTTCAAGTAAGCGTGGAAGAATATTAGGAATGGATAGCGATGGACGCTTTCAAATTATTAAAGCTCTCGTTCCTCTTGCTGAACTTTATAAGTATTCTTCTCATCTTAGAAGTTTAACTCAGGGTAGGGGAGTACACACAAGAAAATTTGATCACTATGAAGAAATGCCTAAAGAGATTGAACAGAAAGTGATCGAAGAATATAAGAAATCACGCGAAGAAGAAAATTGAGTAAGCTAATAAATTTAAATTGGGCGGATGATATCCGCCTTTATTTTTAGTCAATATTATGAAAAACCTCTGGTCTCCCTGGAGATCAAAATACATAGATTCTTTAAAAGAAGAACAATCCGGTGGTGGTGAGTGTATATTCTGTGAAGCCGTTAATAAAGACGTTGCAGATTTAAAAAACCTCGTAGTTCATAAATCAAAAAACACGTTGGTGTTGATGAACCTCTTTCCCTATAATAATGGTCACTTAATGGTTGTTCCTTTTCGCCATCTTGGTTCTCTTGATCAAATTTCAAAAGAAGAGTCTCATGAAATTATTGATGAATTAATGCTTGCAGAAAGAGTACTCAGAAAGATTTATAATCCGCAAGGATTTAATATCGGTGCAAACCTTGGTAGAGCAGGCGGTGCTGGAATTGATGACCATATTCACTTTCACATATTGCCGAGATGGAACGGAGATACCAACTTTATGCCTGTTATTGGTGAAGTTAAAGTTATTTCGAAGGATTTGTTAGAAACCAAAAAAAGATTACTTTCTGGTTACGAAGAAATACTTAAGAAATAAAAACATTTCACTCTATTATTATTAATTCAATTATAAAATTATGAATTTAAATAATCCTTCCCGGTTTCCAATTCTAATTCTGTTTATACTGTTTTCCTTAATTCTATTCTCATGCGGCAAAGAAGAAATCCCAAAGCCTAGTCTGATTATAAAAGATAATCTATTATATAAACAAAATAGCAACGTTCCATTCACTGGAAAAGAAAAAGCTAAAGTGAAAGATAAGATTATAGAATACGAAGTTAAAGATGGTTACAAGCATGGCGAGTTCAAAATTTATAATCTGGATGGAATATTGGAAGTAAGTGGACAACTGGATAGCAATAGAAATGTCGGTAAATGGCAGTATTTTCATCCTAATGGAGTACTCGAGTCGGAAGGTAACTTTGACTCTGATTTACCTGAAGGAAAGTGGTTATGGTACTATCCTGATGGTAAGAAAAAAGAAGAGGGATTTTTTAGTAAAGGTAAACGTGTCGGTATATGGTATCAATATGATAGGGATGGAAAAATTAATTTGGAAAAAAATTTTGATTTAGTAGATTCTCTGGATGAGCAGCAAGATAGTGTAAAGAAAAAATAACATTGTTGAATAATTCATTATTTAATGTTAAGACTAGGAACTTGCAGCTGGAAATATGATTCGTGGGTTGGTCTGGTATACTCCGATTCAAAAAGTAAACATTATCTGAATGAATACTCCGGAAAATTTGATACTGTTGAAATTGATCAGTGGTTCTGGTCTCTTTTTCCACCGGCGAAAGTTAAATTACCAAATAAAAATCTTGCAGAAGAATATAAAAATTCGGTGCCCGAAGATTTTCTTTTCACTGTAAAAGTTCCTAATTCAATTACACTAACTCATTTCTATAAAAACAGTAAAGAAGATGAACTAAAGCCGAATCCGTTTTTCCTTTCAGTTGATTTATTTAAGGAATTCCTTAATTCAATAACAACCCTAAAAAATCAAATTGGTTGTCTTATCTTTCAGTTTGAGTATCTGAACAAGCAAAAGATGAAATCATTATTGGAATTTCAGTTTAAATTTGCTGAATTTTATAAACAACTAGATAAAAAAATCCCACCAGCTGGAATTGAAATAAGGAATCCAAATTACCTGAACGAAAAATATTTCAGCTTTCTTGCAGAGCTTAAAATTGCGCCGGTGTTTCTCGAAGGATATTATATGCCTCCGATCACAGAAGTTTATAATAAATTCAAAAAATATATTAATCAGCTAGCGGTAATACGATTGCACGGAACGGATAGAAAAGGTATTGAGAAAATTGCTAATGATAACTGGAATCAGATTTATATTAATCGCGACAAGGAAATTTCTTCAATAGTCAAAATGATAAAAGGGCTACAGAATAATGAAGTGGATTTGTTCGTGAATGTAAATAACCATTTTGAAGGGTCAGCGCCTCTTACTATTGAAAAAATTAAAAAGTTAATTTAGAATGAATCGAATGCAGATTTAGCCAATATATTGCATTAAGAAACGAATAATATTAAATTTGCAACCACAATTTTGGGCCCATAGCTCAGTTGGTTAGAGCATCTGACTCATAATCAGAGGGTCGGTGGTTCAAGTCCATCTGGGCCCACTTGGGAAGCTTCAATACAAAGTATATTGGGGCTTTTTTATTTTAAGGACAATTCATAAAAAGTTCACTTACTATGTGGAGTATGGGGGCTTTTCATATCTAAAGTTCCCACAATTACACCCATATTGTAGTAATCAAATACATAATCAAGGCTATGTAACTCCCTATAAAAAAATAGGGAAGTGGGAGACACTGTATAGGAGGATTAGGCGGGCTGGTCACACATCTGTCGTCTACTCTCTAAATTAATTTACTTTTCTAAGTTATTGGTTTAAAAATTTATTAATTGCCAATAATGAAGCATTTATTGCTTTAGTCAAA
>JAPHUI010000155.1 GCA_026193755.1 Ignavibacteriaceae bacterium
CTATCAAAATCGGTTTGTGTTTTTTCAATTGTACGTAAAAGACTTTCAGTCTCAAGCAGTGCAAGATGGACCAATCCCTGCAACGCCTGACCAATTTCTGTATCTATACCAGATTTTAAAACTCTTCTCTCCGCATGAATAAGTTGAGCATTCGCTTCCTGCAAAGCATTATAAGCATTCAGTTGACTATCGTATAATTGAGCATTTCTAATAGCCGTGGCAGCCTGACCAGCAAGTATTTCGAAAGTGCCGGTAATCTCTCTTACCTTTATTTTATGAAGATGCTTGCTGTCAACATAAATTACACCTATTTTTTTGCCATTGGTAATTAACGGGGAACAAAGAATTGTCTGTAAATCAAGTTTTAAGATACTGCGAGTTGTATCATAGGTTGCATCGCTTTGTGCACCTTCAATAAAAATAGACTGACCATTACGGAATACATCTTCAACTACCGTTTTGCTTACTTCAAAAGATTGCTTGGGAAGATTTTCGTTTTCACTATTTAGTCCCAGCTTAAATTCCAACTCATTGTTTTCTCCTTGTAAAACAATAAAGCCTCTCTCAGAATTAGTAAGTCTGATTGCATTTTTAAGAACAAGCTCAAGCACATCTTCTAAAATCAATGATCTGTTAATTGTGTTAACGATGTTTAGGATTGCTTCAAGACTTTTCATCCTTTCTGATGAATCGTCATCGGCAATAACGTTTTTTATTCCGTCATCAATATTTTTTTTAAATTCTGAAAATTTCATAATAGTCCGGGAACTTTAAAAAAATTAATCTTTCAATAATTTAATTGATAAGAACCACTCCCAATCACTATAACCAGACCACGACCAAGCTTTTGCAATACCTGCTGAAACAGTAGATTCAAGATTATACCAGTGCTTTATTTTAATATCCATTTGAGCTCCAACATCAATTAAGTAATTTCCGATGTCGGATTTAATAACCATTCCCTGTGAATATATCGCAAAATCAAAATAATTTACAAACTGATCCAGCAACAACCAACCCGAGGTTCTTATCGGTGCGAAAGCGTTTTCCAACATAATTTTACCGAATTTATTTGTAACCAAACTATATATTGGAATACCCGGAAATCTAAAAATCCTTCTATACTGTCTGATTTCGTCATTATCTACTCCCCGGTTGCCGAATCCACCAAGATAAAACAAACCCTGGACAAGATTTTCATTCTCCCAGCCATATCCACCGGCAATTTTGACGTGCAAAACATTATGATTCCACAACCACGTTGAATAATCACTAAATTCAGCATAAGAATTTAATGCAACTTCAGGTTGGTCAAATTCTGTACCGTAGAGGGTTAATGTCCAGTTAATATCATTCCCGAATTCATAATCTGAACTTCCAATGCTTTTTCTAAGGTTTTTAGAATTCAGCTCAGTAGTTAAAACAGCAAAATCTGGCTGTGAAACTTTTATAATATTGTCAGTAAGATATTCAACGTCTTTATACAAAGCTAAAGTGGTTGTCTGCTTAATCTTCTGAGGATTATCATATTTCCAATAATATGTATGTCCAAGTATAAATTGTGTTCCGATAGTTCCTCTCTTCCTTTCATTGAACAAATCAAAAAAGTCAGCACCGTTATATAGGAAATCAATATAAAAAAGTTGTTTATAATCATATTTAAATCTAAGATGCCACAAGGGGTTGCTTGGACTCCTATTAATCGGAGATACTCCGGCTTCAATGTAAAAATCGTGAATTAAAAGCGGGTCTGAAATTCTTGATAGCAATCCAAAAACAACCTGGTCCTGAAATCCACTGACAACAGGTATTATTGATTGTATATATAAATTACCTAATCCGTTATAACCTTTTTCAGCCGAGAAATCAACGGCATTAATTTTTGTAGAGTCGCTGTTTAAACTCCAGCTTTGCAGCTCTGTGTTTGTTTCAATTACCTTTTGACCCAGATAATTAATTGCAGGGAGAAAGCTTGCAGGTTTATTTTTAAATAATACAGGTATAAATCCATCTGAAGTAAATTCAAATGCAAATAATGAGTCCGATGAGATCTCCAAGGGTCTGAATAATCCTGTTACACAATGTGAAATTGCTTTTACAGACGAATCAGCAAAATTGTACCTGTAGATATTTGATACCCCGTTTGTATAAGCGTTCCAATATAAAGCTTTTCCATCCCTACTCCAGGAAGGATTTTCGGGAGAACCGCTGCTGGAAATTACGTGGTATTGAAGAGAAAATTCTTTAAGTAGTTTTTCAACTTCAATGACAATAATTGACTGCTGACCACCCGACATTTTTAATGTTGCAGCAAGACTTTTACCTTCACTATCAACAGAGAGATTAAATATCTCTTCACCAAACGGAAGCTTTACTATCGGTAACATTTTATTATAAGGATATGGGGAATAAACCAGCGTTGCAAACCCGGCATCGTGTTGTACTCCCCATAAACCGTGAGTGACCGGTGAGACAGTTAAATCGCCAACTCTAAAATCCTTAAAAAGCATTTTTTCATTGCCACTTTTTATCTGGCGTACCCAAACATCTCTGAATAACTGGTTATTATTCGTTGTAAAAAATACTAATCCGTTCGCGTCGTCAAGTGCAATCGAAGAAACTTCTATCAAACTCGGTGTGGCGACGGATGTAATCTCGCTGGAGACACCCGAAGCTAAATCAAGGGATTGCAACGAAGTTAATTGATGAGATCTGTGATATATAAAAACAACTGAATTAGTTGTCCTATTTAAAAACGGGCGCGAAACCC
>JAPHUI010000183.1 GCA_026193755.1 Ignavibacteriaceae bacterium
AATTTTGACTTTCTCTGCTTGTTCTTTATAAACTTTTTGATGCTGGTTTATCATAATTAAATACTTTCAGGATCAAAATTTTCCAGAGATTCCTTTAAATACTTCAGGAACAATCCTCCGAGCATTCCGTCAATTAATCTGTGGTCGTGCGATAACGTTAATCCCATCACATATCTTATCGCTATTGCATCAGAACCGGCAATATTTATAACAACAGGTTTTTTTATAACAGCGCCGACTCCTAATATTGCTACCTCGGGCTGGTTAATTATTGGCGTTCCGAAAACAGTTCCAAAAACACCATAGTTAGTAATCGAAAATGTACCGCCGGAAATATCATCAGGAGTTAATTTTTTATTTCTCGATCTATATGCTAAATCGTTTATCGCTTTACCCAAACCAATCAGGTTTAACTCTTCAGCACCTTTGATGTTAGGAACAATTAAACCGTTAGGCTCTATAGCTACAGCAATTCCGAGATTGACAAACGATTTTTGCAAAATTGTATTTCCATCAATCGTAGAGTTGATGAGTGGATAAGTCTTAATTGCCTTTACACATGCCTGTGCAATAAAAGCCATATATGTAAGCTTAACTCCATCTCTCTGTAGTACTTCAGCCTTCTTTTCCTGAATAAAATTATGGACACGTGTCATATCAACTTCAATCATTTCAGCTACGTGAACAGAAGTATCACGACTTGCAACCATATGATCCATTATCTTCTGCCTGATATTATCCATCGGAATTCTTTCAATTCCTGCACTGGTAGAAACAGTTCTCACATCAGATGGAATAAATGAAGGTGCTGGAGCAGCAGATATATTTTCCTTCTTTCCTTCTTCAACTTTTTGTGTCGGTGATTTTTGTGTTTTTCTATTTTGCAGATAAGCCAAAACATCTTTTTTGGTTACACGTCCCTGAAGTCCGGAACCTTGTAAATTTCTAAGTTCTTCAAAACTGATATTTTCTTTTTGCGCAATATTAAGAACCAGCGGTGAAAAGAATCCAGCACCCTCTCCTTTAGTTTTTTCAACAGTTTCATCTGAATGGAAATTATCATGCATCGAAACAGGTTGCTTAACCTCTGGTTTACTTTCAATAGTATTATCTTTTTTTATAACAACTTCAGCACTTTTTCCAGTAGCTATTTTGGCAACAAGAGTTCCGACGGAAACTGTTTCCTGTTCTCCAATCAATATCTCTGCAAATGTTCCGTCAACCGGAGAAGGAATTTCAGTATCAACTTTATCTGTGCTAATTTCAAAAATAGTTTCATCCTTACTGACTTTATCGCCGACTTTCTTAAACCATTTTATAATAGTTCCTTCCATGACCGATTCGCCCATCTTCGGCATTTCAATATTTACAACTTCACTTGAATCGTTGGCTGGTTCAGAAACTTTTGATTCAACAGAAGATTCTACTTCTTCAACTGGTTTTTTATCTGAAGATTTTTCTTCCTTGTTTGATTCGACTTTATCTGCAGTTTCTATACCGCCATTGCCATCGATGATAGCTACAACAGTTCCGACTTCTACGGTATCGCCTTCCTTGTATTTAATTTCTTTCAGCACCCCCTCGGCTGGAGATGGAATTTCAGTATCAACTTTATCGGTACTTATTTCAAAAATTATTTCATCCTGCTTAACAGGATCGCCAACTTTTTTATGCCATTTAATTATAGTGCCTTCATTAACACTTTCACCCATTTTGGGCATGACAATGTCCATTTAGAACTCCAGTTTTTTAGTCTTTATCAATTCAGAATAAAGATTATTTTTACTAATAAATAAAAACCGATTGCATGGTTGCATGATTATAATGATGCCTGTATTAAAACCATTCAATCATTCATTCATTCAGCCAAGCATGTATTAACGTTGCCTTCGCCTTAGTCTCAGCTTTTCTTAAAACTCAATTAATTTTTTAATCGCTTCATAAATTTGTACTCTTGACGGCAACACCGCATTTTCCAAAATCGGAGAATATGGAATATGAGTATCCTTTGCTGCTATTCTTTTCACCGGACCATCAAGATATTGGAAGCAGTTATCTGAAATTCTTGCCGCTATTTCAGCACCAAATCCACCTGTAAAAGTGTCTTCGTGAATTACAATTACTTTATTTGTTTTCTTAACAGATCTGAAAATAGTTTCTTCATCAAGTGGAATAATTGTTCTTATGTCAATCACTTCGACTGAGTAATCAAACTCCTCCTCTAATTTTTTCGCAGCAAAAAATGAATCCCACATAGAGAGTCCATAAGATACTACTGTAACATCATTTCCTTCTTTAACAATTTTTGCTTTACCAAATGGAACTAAATACTCATCGTCAGGTTCAGGAGTAATAGCATAACTTTGTCTGTAAAGTCCTTTATGCTCACAAAATAAAACCGGATCGTTTATGCGACAGGCAGTTTTAAGAAGTCCCTTTGCATCAGATGAGTTACTTGGATAAGCAATATAAAGTCCAGGAACATGTGCGTATATCGATTCAATATTTTGGCTGTGACATAAACCACCATGAATGTAACCACCAACTGCAACGCGTACAACTACTGGTGTTGACCATGCATTATTCGAACGATATCGCATAGCTGCTGTTTCGTTTTTCATCTGCTGAAATGCAGGCCAGATATAATCTCCAAATTGGACTTCAACAACAGGTTTCAATCCTGCTAAAGCCATACCGTTTGCTACTCCTAAAATGCTTGCCTCTGCAAGAGGTGAATTAAAAACTCTGTCATCACCGAAATTAGTTGATAATCCTTTTGTGGCAGTAAATACTCCACCTTTTTTATCAGCTATATCTTCTCCGAAAATGTACATACCGGAATTTCTTTTCATCTCTTCGTGAAGACCATGATTTATTGCATCTACCATTACAATTTTATCACCGGCAGGTTCATTTCGTTCATAGTTTAAAGATTCTTTCAATCCGCTCTCATCAAATACAAATCTTGCAGCATCTTTAGTTAAAGGATCGGGAGCTTTAAAAGCTTTGCCAGCTGCCTGATCAATTTCATCACTAATTTCTTTTTGAATTTTTTTGAATTCTTCTTCACTAATTATCTCTTTCTCTTTCAAAGCAGTGAAGAATTTTTCAATCGGATCATTTTTTTTGTCTCTTTCAAGATCTTCCGTTGGTCTGTATTTTCTCTGATCATCCGATGAAGAATGAGATTGAAGTCTAACAACATTCGCTTCGATTAATGCCGGACCTTTACCACTTTTTATATAATCAATCGCTTCTTTTATTTTCTGATATGATTCAAAGAAATCGGTTCCGTCAATCCTCATTCTTAAGAGCGTATGAAATCCAGACATCATTTCGGCAACAGAACCATCTTTACCAGCTGTCTGATGTTCAACAGGTACCGATATAGCATAGCGGTTATTTTGGATAACAAAAAGAACAGGAAGTTTTTCCCTACTTGCCCAATTTACAGCTTCGTGGAATTCACCCTGGCTGGTTGTCCCTTCTCCACTGCTAACATAGGAAACATTTTTAATGCCTCTTCTTTTTGATGCGAGAGCAGTTCCGACTGCTTGAAGAAATTGTGTACCAGTCGGACTTGACTGTGATGGAAGCTGCGCATTTATCATTCCCCAATGAACAGGTAGCTGTCGTCCACCACTTGCTGGATCAGTAGCCTTTGCAAAAGTTCCTAAAAAAACTTCTTCAGGTGTTAAACCAGTCATCAAAACAGTACCCAAATCACGATAGTAAGGAAACAACCAATCTTTCTTTGGATCAATATGCAATCCAATTGCCATTTGTACTGCTTCGTGTCCATCTGCTGAAATATGAAAAAAAGTTTTCCCCTGTTTTAAAAGACGCATTGCCTTATTATCAATCGTACGTGCACAAACCATCATTCTTAAAATCTCAAGCAGCTGCTTTTTATCAAAGCCCATCAAACTCTTATTCTGCTCATCTTTATTTCCTTTGCCATTTGTCGGTTTTATTTTTGCCTTCGATGCTTTCCCGGATTCAGAAATTTTATTAGAGTTCTTCTTTGACATTACAACGCCTTCCGGTTATATGTTTACAAGTTTTGATTGAATTAGATTTTCCCTTGTTTCAACTACCATATTGGTATATCCAAATATTTCAACAAAGTTATTCAATAATTTTTGTTTGACTTTACTTATTCCAATTTCCATTTTCAATTCATTTTTTAGAGAGGTTACTGCTTTATCCTGAATACCGCACGGTACAATTCCATTAAAAAGATTTAAATCAGTATTTACGTTAAAAGCAAAACCGTGCATTGTTATCCAGCGACTTATTTTAATTCCAATAGCAGCAATTTTTTTATCATTAATCCAGACACCTGTATACTTTTGATTCCTCTCACAATCTAAATCGTACTCCGCACAAGTTTTAATGATTACTTCCTCAAGCGCTCTCAGATATTTATGAGAATCTTTATGCCAATTATTCAAATCAATTATCGGATAGCCAACAATCTGGCCAGGTCCGTGATATGTTATATCTCCTCCCCGGTCAATATCGTAAACAGAAATATGATTTTCTTTTAAATAGTCTTCAGAACTCTTTAAGTTAATTCTGTCTGCTGTTTTACCTAAAGTATAAGTATTGGGATGCTCTAGGAGTAAAAGAGTATCTTCAATTTCACTAGAAATTCTTTTTGAAAAAATTTCCTTTTGTAGATCCCAGGCTTCCTTGTAATCAATAAAACCTAAATCACAATATTTTAGAATCTTATTATTCACCTTACATCAAACATCATCCATTAAATATGAATAGCTTCGCCGTACGCATTAGCTGCAGCTTCCATTATTGACTCAGACAGAGTCGGATGAGCGTGAACAGTTTTTATAATTGATTCAGCTGTTGCTTCAAGTGACCTTGCCAAAGCAATTTCTGCAATCATTTCTGTTGCTTCGCTTCCAATAATATGCCCTCCTAAAATTTCACCGTACTTAGCATCAAAAATAATTTTTACAAATCCTTCCCTCTCTCCTATAGCAAATGCCTTTCCACTCGCCATAAAGGGAAACTTACCAACTTTTATTTCATAGCCTTTTTCTTTTGCTTTCGCTTCAGTCAAGCCAACGCTGGCTACCTGAGGCTGACAATAAGTACACCCTGGAATATTATCATAATTTATTGGAGGATTTGCAATCCCTTTTATTCTTTCTACGCAATGTATTCCTTCAGCTGAAGCAACGTGTGCTAACCATGGTGGACCAATTACATCGCCTATTGCAAAGATTCCTGGAATATTAGTTTCATAAGTTTCTTTATTTACTTTAATTTGATTTTTTTCTACTTGAACACCAAGCTCCTCTAAACCTATTCCCTCAACGTTTCCAATTACTCCGATTGAATTAAGAACTTTCTCAGCACTTATTATTTTCTTTTCTCCGTTTACATTTAAAGTTACATTAACTTTATTACCATTTACATCAGCTTTTTCAACAGTCGCGTTTGTTAAAATTTCAATTCCTCTTTTCTTAAAACTTTTTTCCAAAGCTACCGATATTTCCTCATCCTCAATTGGCAAAACGTGTTTCAGCATTTCTATAATTGTAACCTTGGTACCTAATGTGGAATAAAAGTAAGCGAACTCGACTCCGATTGCACCTGCTCCTATTACAACAAGGTCTTTTAGTGAATTTTCAAGAGTCATAGCTTCCGAGCTAGTGATAATATTTTTTTTGTCAACAGTTATTGAAGGAATTGACCTTGGACGAGCACCGGTAGCTAGAATAATTTTTTCCGCATTCACTGTTTCAATTAGTTTCTTTTTCTCGTCATAAACTTCTATTTTATTTTGTGAGATAAGTTTTCCGAAACCTCTTATACGATCAACTTTATTTTTCTTAATCAACATCTCTACATTTTTGGAAATACGGTCCGCAATATCACGGCTTCTCTTAATAATTTTCTTGAAATCATAATCAAGCCCAGTCGTTTTGATTCCAAAATCTTCGCTATGGTTTTTAATCTGGTCAAATAACTCAGCATTTTTCAGCAATGATTTAGTTGGAATACAACCCCAATTAAGACATATTCCACCCAGGTTATCCTTATCAATAACTACTGTTTTAAAACCAAGTTGAGCAGCCCGGATTGCAGCAACATATCCTCCCGGGCCTCCACCCAAAATTGCTATATCATATTGTTTTTGCATAAGTTATAGGAATTATAATAATTAAGAATTGCGCAAATATAATCAAGCCTTATTTGAAAAGAAAACCTTTTATTGGAAAACTTGACTAATGAGTCGATAAAAAGTGATATGAGCAACAAAAAAAAGCCTTCACAATGTGAAGGCTAACCATAAGTTAGAAAGTAACTAACTCACACGATTAAAAGCCATAGTCTATACCAAGCATAAATCTTCCCAGAATTTTCGGCTGGTTTACAGCATTATCCGCATCATCATACGTATAGTCCTGTCGAGGATTAACGTCATCGCCATCAGGGCTGTAGGCTGTATCGTGTCCTTTAAGAGTGCTCTGGAAAAAGTAATCAGCTCCCCCTCCTAAAACTAAATAAAGATTTGGAACCAGTAGAAATTGAGTTTCTATTCCTCCACCTAATCCAAACTGATTGCTTGTAATATCAAAATTTTCATTTCCATCAACAAAATTGAAATTGCCTGTAAACATAGAATACCTGGGACCCAGATAAATATTAGATTTATAAAGAACATTTACAGGAACCATCAGATCTAGTCTTAAATCCCAAATATATCCGTTTTCTTCGGGTGTGCCGTTTGTTGCATCGTTAATAAATATTTTCCTCGCATCCGCTGGTATTCCTGGATCGACATTTGTATAACCAAAACCAAAACGAATGCTTAACGGAAATCCGCTTTGAAAGCTGGTCATGGTAAAATTTAACTGACCTCCGAAACCACCATTATAACCAAAGTTTAAACCACCATAAAATTTAGGACTTAGTCCATAGCCTGTTTGTGCGAATGAAAATGAACTCGCAAGAAAAAGAAAAAAGAAAGTTGTTTTTATTATGCTTCGCATATATGTCTCCTATTTAGTTTTCTTTATTAATTGAATAGTCGAAGCAGCATCTTTCCCCAAATGAGGTAACTAATGTTAATAATTTTTTTTGTTCTAACAAAGACAAGATTTAGGTATAATTTTAATGCCAAATGATTCTCATCTTAAGACATATTGTGCAAGGAATTTTGGTAAATTTGGATAATATTTTTTACGTAGCGTCAACACTTGACAAGATTGATAATCAGTTCATACAAACATATACTTTATTTTTTACTTAAAGAGCTTGAATAGATATTTCAAATTTCATTGAATGTTTTTTAATTGAATACTCTTTAACAAATGAAGTAGAAATTTCACAATTTGTTCCAATATTACCGGAGTTAATTGATAAAACTTTTTCAGTTTAGCCATTTTATGATATTTCAAGGAATAATTTTCTGATCAATGGTTCCTGCTAAGAACATAAATTCATATTCAAGCGAACAGATTGATGATCGACTAGGTGTGTTAAAAGTAACTGCACTCTGGGCTTTCAGTGAATCTGCATTCGGTGGGATTTTACATGCTCTTACAGTTCCATTAAGAGGATTGTTCATAAGCTCTGCTGCCGTATTATTTATTTCATTAATAGCACTTTTCGCCAAGAGTAACAAGGAAATTCTTAAATCAACTATAATCGTAATTTTAATTAAGGCAGTAGTTAGTCCTTACACACCGCTTACTGCTTACCTTGCAGTTTCTTTGCAAGGTGTTATAGGATTTCTTCTATTCTCAACGAAAAAGTTTTACAAAATATCTGCACTTATTCTTGGTTTAGTTGTTTTATTTTTTTCAGGCATTCAGAAAATTATAATACTCACAATTCTTTTTGGGAATACGTTCTGGAATTCGATTGATATTTTTATTAAGCAGGTTACAAAGGAATTGTTTAATATTGTTCATCCGGGAATTAACTACGGTTACATACTAATTGCTTTTTATGTTCTGCTCCATTTAGCTGCTGGTTTGTTTATCGGACTTTATGCAGGAAAACTTCCGCAAAAAATAAATTATTACAAAAACAATATTCCTTCATCAATTGAAAGTAAAACCGGTGAAGAAATCCCTCGCAAAGAAAAAAGAAAAAAGAAAAGCTGGATTTTACGACCGACAGGAATTTTTGTTCTTGTTATCTCATTTGGAGTGATAATTCTTACATATCTGTCATCAGAACTGGAAAAGAATGTCGCAATGTCAGTAATCATAATGCTTATTCGGGCTCTTGCCATTACTTTTGTGTGGTATGCTTTACTTGCACCAATTGTAAAAAAGTATTTTCAGAAATTTGTTGCAAAAAGAAAATCAGAATATTCCAAAGATCTTGAGGAAATAATGTCAATGTTTCCTAAATTCAGAATAATTGTAAACAATTGCTGGAAGCTTTCCGGTGATAAAAAAGGGATTAAAAGAATTCGTTCTTTTCTATCAACATCTTTTTATTATTTATTATTGAGTAAATAAAATTTAAAAATATTATTAAGGAGAGTGAAAGTGTCTAAACTTCCAAAACGATTTGAAAAATTCCAAAAGGATTTTCCTGAAGTTTCAAAAGCTTACGAAAAGCTTGGAACAGCAGTGCATAAATCCGGACCATTAAACGAGAAAACACGTGCATTAATTAAACTTGCAATCTCAACCGGAGCGGGATTGGAAGGTGCGGTTCACTCACATACGAGGAAAGCAATAGAAACCGGATGCACAAAAAAAGAAATAAAGCAAACTGTTATGCTTGCTCTGCCAACTATAGGCTTCCCTGCAACGATGGCTGTTATGAGCTGGGTAGAAGATATAATTGAGAAAAAATAAATTAATTATTTAGATACATTTATTACTACATTTCCTTTTTTATGCCCTATATCAACATACTTGTGAGCCTCAGCAATCTGCTCAAACGGATATTTTCTATCAATGACGGGTTTTATTTTTCCGGTTTCCAGAAGTTTACTTATAAAAATCAGATCTTTTGTTCGTTCTGCGGGAGATCTCAGACCCGTTGCCATAACCATTGCTTTCCTTTTGCTGAAAATTGAGGACCAAAAAACTGAAGGAAAAACTCCGAGAGTAATACTTGCTTCAAGAAATTTTCCGTTTTCTTTCAGCGAGTTTTTGCATTGCGTAAAAGTTGTCTTCCCCACTAAATCAAAAATAATATCGTAGGTTTCTCCTGATTCTGTAAAATCTTCTTTAGTGTAATCAATTACTTTTTTGGCACCGATAGACTTCACCAAGTCTACACTTGAAGTGCTGCACACGCCAGTTACTTCAGCACCGAAGTATTTTGCAAGCTGAACTGCAGCTGAGCCAACACTACCTGAAGCTCCAATGATGAGAACATTATTTCCTTTCTGAATTCTTCCTCTATCCCTAAGAAATGGCAATGCTGTTATAAAGCCATCGCAACAAGCAATAGCTTCCTCATAACTTTTATTGGAGGACATTTTTGCAAGTGTCGATTTTTCTTCCGGTAAGCAGATATACTCTGAGTAAGAACCATAACCAGGTGTAGTGCCAATTACTTTGTCACCTACTTTAAATAATTTTACTTCTTTACCAACAGCCTCGATCACTCCGGCAAATTCACTACCGAGTATTTGGTTCTTTGGTTTTGTTAGTCCGGTAAATAATTTTGAAAATTTTGGTTCTCCCCTCCTGAATATGCAATCCGTTGCAGTAACAGTTGTTGCATGAACTTTTATTTGCACTTCATTTTCTTTGGGTGTAGGTTTTTCTAATTCTTTTAGTTGAAGTACTTCCGGTGGACCGTATTTTGTGTAAACTACTGCTTTAATTTAATTCT
>JAPHUI010000414.1 GCA_026193755.1 Ignavibacteriaceae bacterium
ATTGTATTTACTAGAGGCAGAAGGAAAGAGTTTGATGAAGAAAAGTTTGCCTCCAAACCATCTGCTTTTGAAAAGATACCTTTGATCGTGTTAATAAATCACGGCTCTGCCAGTGCTAGTGAGATTGTTTCAGGTGCAATTCAGGATTGGGATAGAGGTTTAATAATTGGTGAAACTTCTTTTGGTAAAGGACTGGTGCAGCAACAATTTACTCTTCCGGATAATTCAGCCATTCGACTAACAATCTCGAAATATTATACTCCTTCCGGAAGATCAATACAAAGAGATTATTCAGACAAGAAAAAATATGAAGAATATTATGCCACGAATAGAGACAGCGGTGTTACCGAGGAGAATAATATTGAACACCTTGCTGAGAAGGATACGACAAAGAAAGTATTCAAAACAAATGGAGGGAGAACTGTTTACGGTGGTGGAGGTATAACTCCTGACTACATTATAAAATCAGGAAATATAACTGATTATACAAGAAACCTCCTGAAGAATAATATCTTCTATCAATATAGTCTGAGCTATATTGAGAAGAAAGGTAAAGAATTAAATGCAGTTTACAGTTCAAATTTAGAAAGGTTTGTAAAAGATTTTCAATTTTCGCAAAATGATATTGATAAATTTATAAGCTTCGCTGAAACAAAAGATGTTAAATTTGTTGAAAATGATTTTGGAATCGACAAACACTATACTGAGACAAGACTTAAAGCACAAATTGCAAGGAACTATTGGAAGAATGAGGGGTGGTATTCAGTTATGTTAACTGTTGATAATCAGGTTGAGAAAGCAATCACTTTATTTGACGAAGCTAAAGAAATAGCAAATCTTAAATGAGATCTTTTTTTTGTACTATTTTAATATTGGGAGTCAGCTTAAATATTTGTTCACAAGGTCATCCCGGTAAAGAGTATAATATCAAAAGACTAGTTGTTGGAGAAGATTTAACTTATGTAGTAAAGTATGCCTTTTTCCGACTCGGTGAAGTAAGATTCAAAATAGTTGAAAAGACAAAAATTCGAAATACACCTGTTTATAAAACGCTGGCTTACTTAGATTCTTACCCTGATTTACCCTTCGTCAGCATTCATCAAGTATATGAAAGCTATATCGATACAACATTTTATCCATTGAAATTTTCTGCGCGTATTTTTGGTGAGGATACAATATTTGTAAAATACAATTTCATTGACGATTCAAAAATCGAAATGCAAAAAGGAGAACTTGGGAACTCCCATCTATGGCTTGACTCTACAGCATTTTTCGATAAACGATTTCAGGATGGACTCTCGATTCTCTTTTATGCGATGATGAATCAAGGAAAGGATACTACCCTGTATGTTCCTTGCTTTGTTAATGAAAAAGAAGAATTAACTAAAATAAATTTTTTTTCCGAAATAGAACCTGTTTCAATCGATTCAGTTGATTACCAAATTGATTGCCTTCGTCTTGATGGTGAAACTGGATTCGTTAGTGTTTATGGTCTAACCGGTTACTTTGAAGGATGGTTTAGCAATGATTCTTTTTCTATTCCTATATTTGCCAAAATGCATGTTCTGATTGGAAGCGTTACTCTCGAATTAATTAATTGGAATAAAAATTTATGGAATCCTCCATCATACAAAAACTAAGTGAAGAAGTTAAACTATTTCCTTACGAGGGATTTTATCCCACAATTGGAAAAAATGTATTTCTTGCATCTGGAGTAAAGTTAATAGGTAACGTTGAAATTGGAAATAATTCAAGCATATGGTATAATACCATAATCAGGGGAGACGTGCATTACATTAAGATTGGCGAAGACACCAACATTCAAGACTGCTCAATGCTGCATGTTACCAATGGAAAATATCCACTAAACATAGGGAATAGGGTTACGATTGGACATTCGGTTGCGTTACACGGCTGCAAACTAAATGATTTATGTTTAATTGGAATCGGGGCAATAGTTCTTGATGGAGCAATAATTGAATCTAATTCAATGGTAGCAGCCGGAGCGCTGGTGAAACAGAATTTTATTGTTCCTTCGGGTAAACTGGTTGCGGGAGTGCCGGCAAAAATAATACGGAATTTAACCAGAGAAGAAATTCTTGATTTTGAAGAGAGTGCAAAACGATACGTAAAGTATTCCCGAATTACTGAAGGGTCAATGAAAGATAAATTTAATAAGTAATAATTGAAATAATTATTTTGGTAAAAAATTTACAAGTTTATTCTGAAGAGCTGACAATCAGTAAAAGAGCAATCCATTCTCTAATAGCAGCTTTACGTTTGGAATTTAAATTGTTCATTTCGTTTCTTTCGATCAGTTTCATTAGTTCACCAGAATTGAGAGCAATAAATAAAAAATATTTGAAACATGATAACAATACAGATATAATAACATTTAATTATTCAAAGAGAGTAAAAGAAATTGATGGTGAGATTTTAATTTCCTTTGAAGAGGCAAGACGAAACGCAAAAAAATATAATACAAAATACAGCAAAGAAATTTGCCGATTAATTATTCATGGTGTTTTGCATTTGCTTAATTATGACGATAATAACAAAAAAAACAAAGCTAATATGAAACAAATGGAAAATAAGTTGATAAAT
>JAPHUI010000018.1 GCA_026193755.1 Ignavibacteriaceae bacterium
AAGATACATTGCAGAAAGCACAAGTTTTCATTCAAGAGAATTGAAGCATTTAATGAAATATTAGAAAGGAACCGATGTTTCTATAAATTAAAGAAAAATTTAATATTAATTCCTCTCACAAATAAAAAAACAATGTATTTTGAAATAGTTTTAATTGTATATGTTATTGTTTTGGAATCAGTGGAATATAGTTGGCCATAGAATTTTTCCCAAAAGGTTCACGAAGTAAAGATTGAGAAGCGCACCTAATGCTCCACCCAATACGATAATGTGTAAATGAAACAGTTTCTTTGCGATTCTATTTTCTCTAATATATCTTAAATGCAGTTTAAGGTTCCTAAATGAAAACCAAGCAACGGGTCCGAATAAAAGGACATACAAAAGGATCGACAAAATCACTAAAAAAACAATGGTTGCCGACATTACCCCAGGTATAGAAGATTTGGCTCTCAATCCTGGAATCAAAATCATCGCCAATCCACCAATTTGTGTTAAGAAACCCCATAAGATCCAGCATCCAATTACCAGCACAACGATGCCAATCGTTTTATTATCGTGAAACAATTTTACTATAACTGGTGGAGGGCCCCCTCGAATCATGGCATATAGCGATAGTTCCTTCGCACGTCGACTTAGAGATCGATAGATTTTGACACCGATTAATACCGTTAGTGTTGCAGAAATCAATCCTATGATAAGAATTGATTCCAAAACCCCTTCCCCTTCAGCCTTATCATTGGTCGCTGATTCAATAAGGGGTGGCTTTTCAACCATTTTTTGAATGCTTCCTTGAAAATTTTGTTGAAAGAAACCATAAAAGCCAGCTGTGAGCAGTCCACCGAAGGCTATGCATCCTATTATAATACAGAGTGTGCTCCAAGTGAGAAATCCATGAAGAAAGCTGTTTCGAACGATTCTTATAAATCCACTAAACCCTTGTTTGACTGGTCTGGTCTCAATCGTTTTTGCGTAACGATGAACACGTTTAATCGCAAGTGTTGCAAGGACTGCCGATAGACCAATAGCAAGCCAAGGGCCAATACTCCAAACAATCCCCATGATCCAGAGCCAAAAAAATGATGTGGTTTGTGCAGGAGGCATTTTTTAAAGATCGTAACGTATTAACTCATAACATTTTTAAAATTATTGATTTACGTATTCCTGAAAACAAAATATATAGCCAAAACCGACATAACAGAAGCGAAAAATCCTACAAACAAGGCAACAACAATGCGCCCGAGTATTAACTGTTCTCGTGCGGTTAAGCTTTGAATGATTATTGCAGTTACATAACAGAACAAAAATGTTATGGTCGCAACAAGCAAGATCAGATCAGCATATGAAGGAAAAGCATCCACTTGAATTATATAAATTTCTTTTTTTCAATGGGTGGCTTAAAATTACAAATAAATATCATCTGCTATATTAAGAATCTTTTTGAAATCAAACGTGCAATACCTTGTCATAAAGACATCCAAAGATTGATCAATTCCGATTACATATATCGTATTTGTTACAGAAATGCAAAAAAGGCAAATTCTCCAAAATGGATTTGTCCTTATTGAAAAAAGATATCAACTATTTAAAGTCACTTTCAGATTCAAGATACATTGCAGTGATCGTGGAATCAGCTGATTGCTATGTATTTTAGAAATGTCGCAATTTTTAATTAACGATTAATTATAAAGTTAAAAAATTCCAGGATACTCGTTTTAAGAACTTAAAGAGACCTTCGCAATTTTCGGCTGACCTTTCCTGGATAGTGGGTTTTTTATTAGTAATGACAATCCTGAACTGTTCTTTGGTATGCTAAAAGCTACAACATGATCATCCTCCCATAAGAGCTTCTGCATTACTTGTTTTAGATCATCGACATCCATTATTACACCAGACTGTTGGTAGTAAACAGCTGATTTTGGGACTAAAAGCTTACCCGTATATTTATTATTTTTACTGTCAATAATGGTATATATCTGTGCGACTGAGAATGTGGATATTGCTTTCTGTTGATTTTCTTTGCTTTCTTTTGAATCTGATGTGTCATATTTAAAAATTATACACACAGACATATGGTCAGGACCATCGAGAAACTCGTCTTTTATATTTTTTTCCGCCAAACGAATTCCTTCATAAGTATTTGGAGCTATATATTTTTTTAAAGCATCATATTCAACTCTATAAACAGTTAGATTTCCTAAGCCCAATGGGATCTTTTCATTTATCCTGTAAGCTGTTGGTTCTTCTCCGCATCCAACCACAATCAAAAGGCAGAGGACTGCGAAAAAACAAATGTATGGAAAGATAGCAGTTTTTTTAAACAATAATATTTCTAAAAAAAGACTTTTTCTAATTGTCTGTTTGAACATAATATCCTCCAATTTTAAGTAGTTGGTGCATACTGTTGAGATACCTTGCCAGAAGACCAAATATCACTGAACTTTGATATATTGAGA